>DASXIG010000060.1:0-1547 GCA_036498105.1 Xanthobacteraceae bacterium
TGCGTCGAGGCGAGCGCGGCGTTGCGGGAGGCGGAAGCGGCGGGGCGGCTTCCGATCCTGGTGGGTGGCACCGGGCTCTATTTCAAGGCGCTTACGCGCGGGCTTGCCGCCATTCCGCCGATCCCCGCGGAGCTGCGCGCGCACATCCGCGCCCGGCTCGCGGCGGAAGGCGCCGCCGCGCTGCATGCCGAGCTCGCGGCGCGCGACCCGCTGATGGCGGGGAGGCTGATGCCGCGCGACCGAACGCGCGTAGCGCGCGCGCTCGAAGTGGTGACTACGACCGGCCGCTCGCTTGCGGAGTGGCAGCGCGACGGCATGCGCCCCGCGCTTGCCGCGGAGCAGGCAGTGCGAATCTTTCTGGCGGTTGACCGCACCGAGCTCTACGCGCGCATCGATGCGCGCTTCGAGCGCATGATCGCGGCTGGCGCACTCGCGGAGGTGCAGAAGCTGCGCGATCGGCATCTCGATGCCGCGCTCCCCGCCATGAAGGCGCACGGCGTCCCCTGGCTCATGCGGCATCTCGCCGGCGAGAGCGATCTGGCGACGGCGGTAGAAGCCGGCAAGCGCGACACAAGGCGCTACACCAAGCGACAGGTCACCTGGTTTCGCCATCAGCTATCGGAATGGACGTTCATTGCGCCGGAGCCCGCGCTGGCGACCATTCGTGCTGCCCTGGGCCGATGATCCCGCGCTTCGTCATGCGGGCTTGATCCGCGCGTCCGTCAAGCACGGCTTTCGTTCCAAGGCGATGGATTGCCGGCTTGCCCGACAACGACGCAGTGAATCTGTTGTGATTTGGCCACAGGAACGAGGAAATCGGACGCGCTCGGATCATTTCGGTCTGCATCTGCTCTCATCGTCCCAATTCGAACACCGCCGTCACGAAGCATTGCGCCTGACAGTGCGTCAATCGTTTCCGTAGTGTGGGGAGTGCAAGTCATGGGTATCAAGACCGATCAGGCGCTGGCGCCGCTGTGCGACCTGGATCGCCGGCAGATCGCAACGCTGGGTGCAGCCATCGTCAGCATCGCTTTGGCCTCCCTCATTCTTTTCAGCTAGAGCATGTCCCGCAAATAGCCTGCCCTCGGGCTTGACCGGAGGGGGAGCAACTTTCGTGACAAAGGACATGCTCTAGGCCGGCGGGGCGGGCGCGGGCTGGCAAGGTTCCGCAGAGGCGGTGCCATGTTCCGGCTGGCGGGCGACTTGGCCAAGCAGCCCCCCATGCCTATGTTTGTCTCGTGGGAAGCCGCCTGGTTCCTGCTGCGCTGGGGCGGATTTCAAGGCAGTGGGCGATTGCACCGAGCGGCAAGCGAGGATCGAGCAGGTGGCGGCCGCCTTCCAGAAGAAATTGCCCATAGTGATCTGTCCCGGCTGCAACAAGCCGATGAAGCCGGGCAAACCCAAAACCATCACCAAGGATCTCGCTGACGTCACCTACGTCTGCGAGCATTGCGGCACCAAGACCGAGCGCACCATCAAAGAGGATTAGCAACCATAAGTTGTAGTACGTAGACCTCCCGGGGAGTACAAACCAAAACCGCCCCACC
>DASXIG010000061.1:0-5776 GCA_036498105.1 Xanthobacteraceae bacterium
CGGACAAGAAGCCGCGCCCGGCCGATGCGGGAGCTTCCAGGTCAGCCGTTGAAGCAGCTCGCCCTCGTGCCAACCCGCTCAATATGCACCGGCCCAAGCCATCAGCGACCGAGCTGACCCCACCTGCCCCTCCGCCTCGGGCTCCCCCCATCATCCCGCAGTGGTTGTTCGGGGTGCAATGACGCCAGCATGCGGCGCCTCGACGCGCAGTCCTAGAGCGCTTTAGCCCGTGCGGCGCGCCCCCCGCCACCTCGCGCCGCGTCAGCTGTGGGCGGGTTCCGATAAAAACCGAGCACAAACAGGCGAATGGCTGACGATAAGTTGTCGTGTCGCCGCTCCGAATCAATGTGGGCCACGAGCTCCGACAGGGTCACATGGCGGGCGTCGGCGATTTCCCTGAGAGCGTTCCAGAACGCCTCCTCGAGACTGACGCTGGTCCTGTGACCAGCGATCACCACTGAATGCTTGACGACGGCGGATTTCATTTGCCGTGCCCACGAACGAACCGGCCGCGAATTCGGGGCTGGAAGACAGGTCGTCGAGGAGCGTCCGGCTCTGCCATTTCACCGGTCAACGCGACTTCATCCCGGCGCGTAACCGCGGTCCTAAGTTCCTGCTCAGAGCTAGGTTCAACTTCGGGGCTGTGGCACGATCCGGATATATGGTTTCGGTGCTTTCCAGCCCTGCGGATACTGCTTCTTCGCTTCCTCATCGCTCACCGAGCCCGCAATGATGACGTCTTCTCCCTGCTTCCAGTTCACAGGCGTAGCCACCTTGTGCCTGGCCGTGAGCTGAAGCGAATCGATGACCCGCAGCACTTCGTCGAAGTTCCGTCCCGTGGTCATGGGGTAGACCAGGATCAGCTTGATCTTCTTGTCCGGGCCGATCACGAACACATTGCGCACGGTCTGATTGTCCGCCGGAGTGCGCTTTGCGGGATCTCCGGAAGCTGCCGCAGGAAGCATTCCGTATAATTTCGAGACGTTGTAATCGGCGTCCGCGATCATCGGGTAGTTGGGGGCAAAACCCTGCGTCTCCTTGATGTCGTTTGCCCAGCGGCCGTGATCGGTCACCGGATCGACAGAGAGCCCGATGATTTTCACTCCACGCTTATCGAACTCGGGTTGGATCCTGGCCATGTAGCCCAGCTCGGTTGTGCAGACTGGCGTGAAATCCTTGGGGTGCGAAAAGAGCACAGCCCAGCTGTCGCCGATCCAATCATGAAACCGTATTTTGCCCTGCGTCGTTTCGGCAGTGAAATCCGGAGCAGTATCGTTGATCGCGAGTGCCATCGCTCATCTCCCTCAGAATGGAGCCATGATGCCGGGTACGGCACAATATAGGCCCTGCCCCGAGCGACGGCCAGAAGGCGGCAATCCGGCGTGGGACCGGGTAGTTTTGGGGCAAATGCCGTGATCTCCCCATCTTTTCCAGACCTACCCTCGTTCGCCATATAGCTGCCGTGGCGGCGCCGTGCTTTCTGGTCATGCTTCTGATTCGAAGATTCGAATGCGATAGGTTGCCTTACGCGAGTACCCCAAACACCAGAGCCCCGCGGCAGGACGAGCATCAATGGCATATCGGCTTGCGCATGTTGGTCTGACCACGCTGTTAGCGGCAATAAAGCGCTCTCCGATTGTTTTGATGAGCGCGCGGCTGTTTCGCAATCGGCGTGTTAACGCGTCCGAATGGGCAAGAATTCGGAACTCGCCTGAAGTCGATGCCTTCGTGCTGGCTTGGATAGCCGGTCACGTGCAGGAGCCGTCGCGGCGGCGGCTGTTCATGTAGCACCGCGCGTGTTCTATTCTTCGGCATGTTCAAACGCATTCTGATCGCCAATCGAGGCGAGATCGCTTGCCGGATCATCAAGACGGCGCGCCGCTTGGGCATCGAAACGGTCGCCGTCTATTCCGAGGCCGACCAGGATGCCTTGCACGTGGAAATGGCGGACGAGGCTGTGCCGATAGGCCCGGCGGCCGCTTCCGAGAGCTATCTCGTCATTGAGAACATCATCGCGGCTTGCAGGAAGACACGCTCGGAAGCGGTGCATCCAGGCTATGGCTTTCTCTCGGAGAATGCCGCCTTTCCGAAGGCGCTGGCGGAGGCGGGGATTGTTTTCATCGGACCTCATCCCGGCGCAATCGCGGCCATGGGCGACAAGATCGAAAGCAAGAAGCTCGCTGCCGCCGCGGGCGTAGCCACGGTGCCGGGCCATCTCGGTATCATCGCCGACGCGGAGCACGCCGCCAGGATTGCCAGGGAAATCGGCTATCCCGTGATGATCAAGGCGTCCGCCGGCGGCGGCGGCAAGGGCATGCGGATTGCGCATTCCGCAGCCGACATCGGCATGGGTTTTGACCGCGCCCGATCGGAAGCAAAATCCTCGTTCGGCGATGACCGGGTTTTCATCGAAAAGTTCATCGTTGATCCGCGCCATATCGAAATTCAGGTGCTGGGCGACCGGCACGGCAATATCGTCCATCTCGGTGAGCGTGAATGCTCGATTCAGCGCCGCAATCAAAAGGTCGTCGAGGAAGCGCCAAGCGCGCTCCTGGATGCGAGCACGCGCGAGAATATGGGACAGCAGGCGCTCGCGCTCGCAAGCGCCGTCGGTTACGACTCTGCCGGCACCGTGGAGTTCGTCGCGGGACAGGACAAGAGCTTCTATTTTCTCGAGATGAATACCCGCCTGCAGGTCGAGCACCCCGTGACCGAACTCGTGACCGGCATCGACCTGGTCGAGCAGATGATCCGGATCTCCGCCGGCGAGCGGCTCTCGCTCCAGCAGAGCGACGTGAAGCTGTCGGGTTGGGCGGTCGAAACGCGGATCTACGCCGAGGATCCGGAGCGAAACTTTTTGCCTTCGGTCGGGCGCCTGGTGCGCTATCGACCGCCCCCGGGCTCCGAATACCCGAACATCGCGGTGCGCACCGATACCGGCGTCCGGCAGGGCAGTGAAATCTCCATCTTCTATGACCCGATGCTCGCAAAGCTCATCACCCATGCCGGCACGCGCGAGCAGGCAACGGCCGCTCAGATGGACGCGCTCGATGCTTTCACGATCGAGGGCGTCCGGCATAATATTTCATTTCTGTCGACCCTCATGCAGCGTGAGCGCTGGCGAAGGGGGGAGCTGTCCACGGCGTTTCTGGCCGAGGAGTTTCCCGACGGCTTTCATGCCGCCGGTCCGGGGGCCGAGACGAGGCATGTGCTCGCCGCAGTGGCTGCCTGCATCGATCATGTCGGGGGCGAGCGAAAGCGGCGCATTTCCGGCCAGCGGCCGGGTCAAGCGGTGACGCGCGAGCGCCGGCGCATGGTTGCGCTTGGAGAGAGTGAAGTCAGGCTCGAAATCGCGCGTCTTGATGCAGGCGCGCCCGCGCGAGGCGCAAACCGGCTCAACGCGAATGTCTCCGGGCCGGACGCGGCGGCGCTGGAAGTGCGATTGGCCGACGAGCCGACAACCAAGCATGTCCTGATCTCGCCGTGGAAGCCGGGCGATTCGATCTGGTCCGGTACGCTCGATGGGCGGCGGATATCCGTGCAAGTGCGGCCGATTCTCAATGGCTTCGAGCTCTCGCATCGGGGAGTCGAGAGCCGCGCCTATGTGTATACCGAGCGCGAAGCGCAGGCGGCGCGTCTCATGCCGGTGAGGAAGGTGGCCGATGCGGGCAAGGCGCTGCGCAGCCCGATGCCCGGGCTGGTGGTCTTGATCGCGGTCGGCGAGGGACAGGAAGTCAAGGCTGGCGAAACGCTCGCAGTAGTCGAGGCCATGAAAATGGAGAATGTCTTACGGGCGGATCGCGACGGAGTCGTTAAGAGGATTCACGCCAAGCGAGGCGAGAGCGTCGCGGTCGACGCGGTGATTCTGGAATTCGCCTGAACGAATTGGCTACCGCGAGGTCCAGCTGGCCAAGGAAAAGCCCCGGCCTTCCCCAAGGGCCGGGGCTCAGTGGTGGGTAGTACAGGCTGACGCCCGAGCGGCGAGAACGGGCGTGAGCGGGTATCAGGTTACTTGGGGCTTATGACTGATAGACAACACAGCCTGAACTAATCCACTGAAATCCTGCAATTGGGCTCGGAGTTGCTAGCGTAATGGAGCAACTTTTGCGGGTGCAGCCCAAAGCCCGCTTGTTAATATCAACTATTATCAAGCGGTTTTCCCTACCTTAGGTTGAGTACGCGATAGTATCCTTAGGTTCGCATGTGCGGGACATGCTTGCACCCCCATAGCGCCGAACGCCAGCGGCTGCCACGTTCCGAGGTAGCATCGCCCATTTCTCCAGGCGGCCGGGCAACAAAAACCCGGCGCGGTCACCCACCCGGGCCGGCCGATGTCCCTTTGTCGTCGAGTTATTGACACATGTCAATAGTCGATATTGGGTTCTGCGCTTGGATTGAACCATTCGCCTTCCCAACGCGACTAAAGGTTAACAAAGGGTGTAGGGGAGGCATTTCATGCGCGTAGCAGGGCGGCATTGGCTGGAATACGATTCCGTGGCGCTCGGAGTGCTGGTGGTCGGAATGGGCTTGATTGAGCTCCTGGCCTGGAGCTTCTGACGCTATCGTCTCCCTACCGCACCGTTGAATCACGCCAGCGGCAGCAGCATTCAAGCGATCGGCGTCCGTTTATATTGGTCGATAAGATTGCCGCTGCCTCGCCCCTCGGTTCTTTCTCTTTATTTCTCGTCGTGACGGCGCCGCTACAGCAGTTATTTCAAATGTCCGGTATGATCTCCGACATATTCGCAGATACGTCCTCGGATAGGAGTGCGCTGCGAAGCAACGGTTCGCGCTATCCAGCCTACCGATAGAGGGTCGCTCGGTGCCGAGCGGCCCTTTTCGCTGGTTAGCAGAAAAAATCTCGGAATAAAAAATTTCAGCCGCGTCAGGTCAGACCGCTTGATCGGATGAGGGCGAGGGTCTTCGAGCTCATTCGCCCCTAGAACCAGGAGCCGCGTCGACCGGAAACCATCCGCTCCTTGCGTGATGAATCCGTCCTCAGCCTGAGCGGTATTGGCTGGGCGATCAGTCCGACCGATGCCGGCGATTGCGGCGCCACACCGCGAGCTACAGCACTCCCAAAAAGACGAGCGCGACCAGAAGCCGTCAGCACCGCTGCCCGTGCATTATTCCAAGGTGGCCCGAGCAGCCTAAAAGGCTGCGCCATCGAGAGCGTCCACCCCGTGAGCAGCCTTGGCACCTGCGCTCGGATGAAGAGCTCAGCGAACATAGCCCCTGCCAGCGCCCCACCTGCGCTGTATAATGCAGCTTGAAGATCGGCATGGCGATCGGGAGTAAAAGCCTGCAAGCCCTCCAGCAGCACCGCAAAGGCCGCGAGGCTCCCCCCCACCATGCGCGGCCGCGGCCAACCGAGGCAAAACAGGAATGTGAAGCCGAAATAGCCGACCACATGGTCGATCTGCCAACCGAATCCCGAGCGCGGTACAAATTTCCCGGGCCCTAGAGCCGCAAATACGAGCAGGCCCAAGGCGACCGCGGTGCAAACTTTCAAGGTGAGCTTGATCGCCATGGTGTTGAGGCTGCCGCGAAAAACCCAGCGGGGCCAGACGAGTCCCGGGAAACTATTTTAGTAGGTTTCGGCGCGCATACTGTTGCGCAAAGGCAACGATTGCTGAAAAAGAGGAGGCAATAATAGGCAAGAACAGCCAAGAACGGGAAGGACTTGCGATAGTTTTGAGCCGCAAAAAGGGCGGCCCGTCTCAAACAGAACTTTGCGCGACAGCAGCATGACGGAAACCATCCTCGTCACCGGGGG
>DASXIG010000062.1:0-9301 GCA_036498105.1 Xanthobacteraceae bacterium
GGGCCCGGCGGCGTGGTTCAGCTGGTGGTGAACGGGACTGCGCCCGCCCTGGCGGGGGTGCCGGAATGGGGTGTCGCCGTGCAATCGGCGGGGATCCCCGTCGAGTGGTTTCCGACCCGCGAGTTTTTCCCCGGAATGGCACAGGTCATTCTCGTCTCCGATGGGATCATCGCGAAGCGGCCCAACGTGGTTCGCGGCGTTGTCCGCGGCACGCTCAAGGCGCTGGCGGAAATCATTGCCGATCCCGCGGCGGCGACCGACGCTTATATCGCTGCGGTACCGCAAAACGCCGACAAGAAGGAGCAGATGGCCAAGGTCATCGCGCAGTACACAAAGCTTGTCTATGCCGGGCAGAGCAAGCTCGGTGTCATGAATTCGGAACAGTTCGCCAAGCTGCAGGACTTTTACCTCAAGGAGCAGATCATCCGCCGGTCGACGCCGATCCAGGAGCTCTACACGAATGAGTTCGTCAATTGATGCTTCCGAGAAGAGCAATTCCATGCTCGCGAGGATAATCGGGCGGCCGGAGATCATCGGATCGGCGTTGATCGGCGTGGCATTCCTTGCCGCCTGGCAATGGCTGCCCGGACTCCTCGGCGTACCGAGGTTCATCATCCCTCCGGCAAGCGACGTCTGGGGCGAGTTTTTGTACATGCTTCGGAGCGAGCAGCTGCTGTTTCATACCGCGGCAACCATGGCGTCCGTTGTCGCGGGATTTGCCCTGGGCGCGCTCCTCGGGATGCTGATCGGCTACACGCTCGGCATCTCGGCGACGCTCGAAGTGATGCTGTCGCCCTACATCCTCGCCTTGCAGATCGCGCCCAAGGTGGCCTTCGCGCCCCTCTTCGTGATGTGGTTCGGCTTCACGGTCTATCCCAAAATCCTGGTAGCGATGCTGATCGTGTTCTTCCCGGTCATGGTGAACGTGCTCGGGGCTGTGCGCACGATCGATCGCGATCAGATAAACCTCGCCCGCGCATTCAATGCGACCCGGGCGGAGCTGTTCTGGAAGATCGAGGTTCCAGCTTCCATGCCGCCGCTGTTCTCCGGGCTGCGGATAGCCGCCACCCTGGCGGTGATCGGAGTGATCGTGGGCGAGCTGGTCGGCGGCAATGTCGGGCTCGGCTATCTGCTCGTATTCGGCCAGGGGCAGGCGAACACGCCCATGGTTTTTGTCGTCATCCTGCTCCTCACTCTCATCGGCCTGATCGCCTACGTTGCGGTCGTCCTGGTCGAGGCCCGCGTGCTGCACTATCTGCCGCGGCGCGAGCTGGCCATCAGCTGATCCAGTTATGATGTCGCTTGCCGATCGCATCATCGTCGTGACCGGCGGCGGCCGCGGCCTGGGCCGCGCTTTCGCAGAGGCCTGCGCCGAAGCGGGCGCGACCGTGGTGATTGCCGACCGGGAACCGCAGCTGGGCGAAGCATCCTGCCGCGCCATCACCGAGCGTGGGCATGCAGCGACCTTTCTGCCCGTGGACCTCGCGGACTGCACGGCGGTCGAAGCCTTCGCGGGCGCGCTGGCGGAACGGTTCGGACGCATCGACGGGTTGGTCAATAACGCGGCACTCGCCACCGGCATCGGCGGCAAGACCTTCGAGGAGATCGACGTTGAAACGTGGGACCGGGTCATGACGGTCAATGTGCGCGGAACCTGGCTGGTGACGCGCGCGTGCGCCCCGCTGCTGCGGCGAGGGAGCCGGGCCAAGATCGTCAACATCGCGTCGGACACCGCGCTTTGGGGGGCGCCGCGGCTGCTGCATTACGTCGCCAGCAAAGGCGCAGTGATTGCCATGACCCGCGCGCTCGCGCGTGAGCTTGGCCCCGACGGCATCGCAGTCAACGCCGTGGCACCCGGCCTGGTCCGTGTCGAGGCCACTGAATATGTCCCGCGCGAACGACACGCGCTCTACGAGAGCGGGCGGGCGATGCCGAGGGCGCAGCATCCCGAAGATTGCGTGGGAGCTGTTCTCTTCCTGCTCTCGCCGGCGGCCGATTTCGTTACCGGCCAGCTGCTGCCGGTCAACGGCGGTTTCGTATTCAACTGATGCAAGGACGCAGCTTGCCTTGCGCGGGATCAGGCCTGCGCCGGGGTTCCGGCGGCACCCGCCGGCGGTCCGCTGAAGGCTGCCCCGAAAGGCCCGATCGCGACCATATCCAGCTCAATCAGCTGCGGGCCAAGTGCGGCGAGGGCGGCATCCAGTGCGGCCGCGAAATCCTCCACGCGATCGACCCGGCGATGCGGAAGCCCGAAGCTCGCGCAAAGGCCTGCGAAGTCCGGCGTGCGCAGCTCGCTGTAGACATGGCGAGACCCGTATTGCGCATCCTGGATATTGCGGATGACGCCATAGGCCTTGTCGTTCATCAGGATGAAGACGACCGCCGCCTGCTCGTCGACCGCGGTCAGAAGCTCCGACAGGTTGACCATGGCGCCGCCATCGCCGATCATCGCGACAGTCTTGCGATCCGGCGAGGCGATCGCCGCGCCGATCGCCATCGCGATTCCCTGGCCGATCCCGCCGCCAAGCGCGTGCACGCCGAGATTGGACGCTGCGAGCGTCACGTACCGATTGCCGAAGGTGGAGTTGGAAATGGTGACATCGCGCACGAAGGGAAGCCTGCCTTCGCGCACGCGGGCGCGCAGCGCATCTGCGAGCACATGATAGGGACCGAGCTGCTCCCGCAGCGCGGCCTCCGAGCTTGCGCGCGCGGCGCTCACGTCGTGGCCAAAAGCGGGATCGACCGCGAGCTTCTTCGGCAGATTTGCAAGCAGCTCTTCCAAAACGGGGCGTGCCTCGCCATGCATAAACAGGTCGAGCGGGTAGTTTCGCCCGCCCTGGCTTGCATCCGCGTCGATCTGCACGAGCGGACGGGGCAAGGCCATCCGATTGTTCAGGCTTTCGTTGCCGCGCAGGCGCGACCCGACAACGATCATGAGATCGGCGCCGCGGTAGATGGCCTGCGCCTGTGGCGTCATGTTGAAGGCACCGAGACTGCGCGGATGGTCTTCAGAAACGACCGCGCGGCCATTCGTGCTCGTGACCGCGCAGAAGCCCCGCTCCACCAATTCACTCGCTGCTGTTGCCGCCGCGCGAGCGCCGCCTCCGAGCCAAAGCATCGGTCGTCTGGCCACACGGACAAGATCCGCCAGAGCGTTGATGTGCTCGGGATTGGGGATGATCGAGGTCTTCGACAGCGCAACGCTCGCCGGAATGCCTGCCGGCTCGCGCTGCACATCGACCGGTATTTCCACGCTTACCGGACCGCGCGGCGCAGTCAGCGCCGCGCTCGCCGCCGCGGTGAGCGTTGCTATCGTGCTCCGCGCCTCCCAAATGCGGTAATAGCTTTTTGAGATGGCCCGCAGCATATCGGCCTGGCGCGGCACATCGTGGATGGCGGCACGATCCCGATCCATGAACGCCCGGTCCACCTGGCTGGTGATGTGAAGGACCGGCGAGCCGGCGGTGAGCGCCTCGACCTGTGAGCCGGCCGCGTTTCCTGCTGCCGTTCCGGTGCTGGTGATGACCACCCCGAGCGAGCGGGATACCCGCGCGTAGGCATCCGCCATGTTCATGGCGCCCGCCTCGCCGCGCGCCGGGATGAACCTGATCCGCTGCTGCCGATGGATGGCGTCCAGGATCGGCATGTTGTGAATGGAGATCACGCCGAAGACCGCGGTCACGCCGATGTCCGCCAGAAAGCGCGCGACGAGGTCGCCCGCCGGTTCCTGCGCCGCAGTCGGTTTCAACCCGGAAATCGGTACGGGGGCAGTCATCACGTTCAGCCACCCCACGCAGCCGGACGCCTCACCCGCGCTTGACCTTCGCGAGCGGATGCTCCGGCGGATAGGTGGGGGTGACAGGCTTCGGCGATCCGATCATGACCATCATGATCGCATCCTCTTCGCCGATATTGGCTTCGCCGCGGTAGACGCCGGGCGGCACCGAGATGCAGTCACGCTCGCCCAGCACGGTCTCGAAATATTCGCCGTCCTTCTCGACCATGACCTTGATCTTGCCCCGCAGAACGAAAAAGACCTCCTCCGCGTCCACGTGCAGGTGCATCGGGCCTTCGCCGCCTGCGGGAATGATCATGTTGGATAGCGTGAAGTTCTCGGCCGGAATGACATTTGCGTCGCTCGCGACGCCCGTGCCGCCGGTCCCGATGAAGCGTTTTTGAGCGCGACGGTATTTCGGATCGAAATCGGCCTGGAACTTGAGCGCGTTCCAGTCGTATTCCCGCTCGCTCACGCGCGCGATGCGCGATTTGATCCACTGCTCGAAGGTCGTTCCTTTCGGCCGATCCCATGAGCTGCCCTGCTCGGTTTTTGCCACGGCTGCCTGCGCCATCACTGTCTCCATTGATTCTTGCGACTGTTTTCCAGAGCGAATTCCGCTCGAATTGAGTCCTTGCTTTGTATCAGCAGGAACGCCTAGGTGCGACCCCCCAAGCTTTCCCGGAAGGACGACGTAGATGGCATGTCCGGATTAACAATGCCGGGTTGGTACCCATCTGCAGCTTCAGGCGGAAACCTTACGTCAGGCGTATTAGGAGCAGGCACGGGCGGGGCAGCGTTGTAGATCGGGCTGGCATAATACTGCCGGAATGCGAAGCGCAGGAGCACGCCGATTGCAGCTGCAAGGGGAACGGCGATCAACAACCCCACGAACCCGAACAGATACCCGAATGCGAACAGCGCGAACATGACCCAGACGGGATTCAAGTGAATGCGCCGGCCGACCAGAAAAGGCGCCAGCACGTAGTCTCCCAGGGACTGCCCGACCAAGAAGATCGCCGGCACCAGCAGGATCGGCGTCCAGTGCGGCCAGAATTGCGCGATCGCGACACACAGGGAGATGAGCAGGCCGGAGAGCGACCCGACATAGGGGATGAAACTCAGCAATCCCGCGGTAAATCCGATCAGAACGCCATGGTTGAGGCCGATCAGCCACAGCGCTGCTGCGTAGAACGCCGCAAGCACGAGACACAGCGCGCTCTGCCCGCGCACGAAACCGGCTATCGTCGCGTCCACCTCGCGGGCGAGCGCGTGCACGGTCCGGCGATGGGCCGGCGGCACCCAGTTGTCGACCGCCGCGAGCATCCTGTTCCAGTCGTACAGGACGTAACAGGCAACGATCGGGGCTACGACCCCAAGCGAAAGGACGGAGATCAGGGCGCGCCCACCGGACCATAGCGAGCGCAGGAAAGTGCCGAACCAGCTGGTCGCGAGGCTCGTGAGCTCGCCAAACGAGCGCTCGGCCTGGCCCAGGCCTTCCCCGACGATCTTGCTCACCCAGGGCCGGCTGGGATCGGAAGCAAGCGCATGGAGCTGCCTGACGTAAAGCGGAAAGCTCTCGATGAAATCCGAGAGCTCGCGGACGATGACCGGTATGATCAGAATCATGAGAGCGGCGATGGCGATGACCACGAGCGCAATAATGACGAGAGTCGCCAGCAGGCGATTCATCCCCAGCCGCTCCATGCGCCGGGCGAGGGGATCGAGCAGATAGGCCAGCACCATCCCGGTGACGAACGGCAACAGAACTTCGCGCAACAACGCGATGGCGGTCACGAGCACCAGGAGGAGTGCAATCCAGAATACGATTGGCCGGTTGAGGCTCATGGCCCGGCAGCTGCCTGCCCCTATGACGTTAAATGAGCGGCTGTCATGTAGGGGCGGGTTTGAAACCCGCCCCTACGCGGCGTCAGCGTTGGAGCTTTGTGACACAGCAGTGCTACGCCAGCCAGCGCTTGCGGCGGCGGTAGTGCTTGGCCTCGCGGAACGATTTGCGTCTTCCTTCCGCGATGCCGAGATAGAACTCCTTGACGTCCTGGTTCTCGCTCAGCGCCTTGGCAGCGCCGTCGAGCACCACGCGGCCGTTCTCCAGCACATAGCCGTAGCGGGCATATGCGAGCGCCATCCGTGTATTCTGCTCCGCCAGCAGGAAGGAGACCCGCTCCTTGGCGTTGAGATCGCCGACAATGGCAAAGATCTCCTCCACCAGCTGCGGCGCCAGCCCCATGGAGGGCTCGTCGAGGAGGATCATCTTCGGTCGCGACATCAGGGCACGCCCGATGGCGCACATCTGCTGCTCGCCGCCGGAGATGTAGCCCGCGGTAGAGCCGCGGCGCTCCTTGAGCCGCGGGAAATAGGAATAGACAAGGTCGAGATCGCGCCGGATGGCGGCATGGGCGTCGCGGCGCGTGAAGGCGCCGGTCAGCAGGTTCTCCTCAACCGTGAGATGGGCAAAGCAGTGGCGTCCTTCCATGACCTGGACGCAGCCGCGCCGCACCAGCTCGTTAGGACTGAGCCGATGTACCTGAGCGCCGTCAAAAATGATGGATCCCTTGGTCACTTCACCGCGCTCGGCGGAGAGCAGATTGGAGATGGCCTTGAGCGTGGTCGATTTGCCGGCACCGTTGGCGCCCAGCAGAGCCACGATTTGGCCGGCGCTTACCCGCAGCGATACGCCCTTGAGCACGAGGATGACGTGGCCGTAGACAACCTCGATATTGTTGAGGGAGAGAATTGGGTCGGCTTCGGTGACCGCCGCCGCGCTTGCCATGGGGGCAAGATGAGAAGGAGGCGGAACGACCGCCTCCTTGCCGTCTCGAACCGACGGTGCCGGCACGGCCGTCAATTCATCATCAGGCAGCCGACGCTGAGCTTCTTCTCGGCCGCATATTTGGCGGCGGCGTCCTTGACCATTGGCAGGAGGACCTTGTCGTCGCCGGTGTACCAGTCGGAGTCAATTTTCCAGTTCTTGCCGTCCCAGGTCTGCATGCGGGCAGTCCGTGCACCCTCGTGGTCCTCGCAGGAGACCTTGACGGGCTTGACCTCGTTCTCGAAGCCGAGTTGTTTGATGCGGTCGGCGCTGAGGTCGAGGTTCTCGAGACCCCAGCGCACCTGCTCGCCGGTGAGCGGCTTTTTGCCGAACCGGTCCTGGGCGGTGCGGATGGCCTCGATGCCGAGCATGGCATTGATCAACCCGCGAACATAGAGGATCTCTCCGGTCTCCTCCCATTTGGCGGATCCTTGACCCTTGTCGTAGACGTATTTCTTCAGATCCTCATGCAGCTTGAACTGCCCGGCGCTATGCTGGAGCGTGATGGAGTGATAACCCTTGGAGCCGTCCTCGGCAGGACGCACATCCTGCTCGGCTCCCGACCACCACACGCCGTACATCTTGTCGCGCGGGTAGCCGACCGCGACCGCCTCTTTGATCGCCGTCGAATTCATTACGCCCCATCCCCATAGCAACACGTAATCCGGCCGGTTCTGGCGAATCTGGAGCCAGGTCGCCTTCTGCTCGACGCCGGGATGCGTCACCGGGTAGAGCAGCAATTCGTACCCGTGCATCTGCGCCCGCTTCTGCAACAACGCGATCGGCTCCTTCCCATAGGGAGAGTCGTGGTAGACCAGAGCGATCTTCTTACCCTTGAGCTTGTCGAGCCCGCCTTCGCGCTGGCCTATATGCTGCATGATGATGTCAGCCGCAGTCCAGTACGTCCCGAGCAGCGGGAAATTCCATTGGAATACGGAGCCGTCGCGGGACTCCGAACGCCCGTAGCCCATGGAGATGATGGGGATCTTGTCGATCGGCGCCTTCTCCGTGAGCGCAAAGGTGATGCCGGTCGAGAGCGGGATCACATAGGAGGCCCCGGTCGGCCCCCTGGCTTTGAGCCGCTCGTAGCACTCGACGCCACGGTCGGTGAGATAACCCGTGTCGCATTCCTCGTATGTGATCTTGACCCCGTTGATGCCGCCGTCCCGTTCGTTGATCAGTTTGTAGTAGTCGGCGATGCCATTGGCGAACGGCGTGCCATTGGGCGCGTAGGGGCCGGTTCGATACACGAGGTGCGGGATGAATTGCTCGTTCTGCGCCCGGGCCGGCGCGGCATAGGCGGCGGCCGCGAGGAGCGCGGCGGACGCGATGGTGAGAAGGCGTCTTGCTTGCATTGCTCTTCCTCCTTGGATTGGCGGGTACGGCCCGCTCGTTGGCAGGGCCGACCGTGTGTTGAGCCGATAATGCCCCTGATTTGAGCGCGCCTCAATACGGAAATGGCCACAGGCGCAGCTTCTCCTTCGCAATGGCCCAGAGCCGGGCAAGACCATGTGGCTCGACGATCAAGAAAAATATGATGGCGGCGCCGAACAGCATGAATTCGATGTGCGATATCGCCGCAGTCGAGATGGGAATGCCCAGCCAGGACGGCAGCTGGTTGAGAAAAATCGGCACAAGCACGATGAAAGCAGCGCCGAGGAAGGAGCCCAGGATGGTACCGAGCCCTCCGATGATGATCATGAATAGCACCTGGAACGAGCGGTTGACATCGAATGCCAGCGGCTCCCAGGAGCCGAGCCGGAGGAAAGCCCAGAGCGCGCCGGCGACCCCGATATAGAAAGAGGAAACCGCGAAAGCCGAGAGCTTCGCATGCAGCGGCCGGATGCCGATGATCTCGGCCGCGATATCCATGTCGCGCATCGCCATCCACATGCGGCCGATGCGTCCGCGCACCAGGTTCTTGGCAGCAATCGCCAGCACGACCGTTGCCGCGAGCACAAAGATGTAGATTCTGCCGGGGGTGTCGATAGGGATGGCGAACAGCTCGATGCGTCCGACCGCGACCGAGCCCGAGGGCGCGTAATTGGTGAACCATTTCACGCGCGCGAAAGCCCATTCCAGAAAGAACTGCGCCGCCAACGTCGCGACTGCGAGATAGAAGCCCTTGATCCGCAGCGAAGGCAGGCCGAACACAAGGCCGACGAGCATGGCCATCACGCCGCCAAACAGGAAGACAAGAACGATGTTGGTCTCCGGCAGCCGCAACATCAGGTTATAGGCGGCATAGGCGCCCACGGCCATGAAGCCGCCGGAGCCGAGCGAGAGCTGCCCGCAATAGCCCGTGAGAATGTTTAGCCCTATGGCCGCAATGGAGAGGATCAACACCGGAATCAGCACCTCCGTGTAGAGATACTGGCCGGCAAAGACCGGCACGATCAGGAGAGCAAAAGCGATCAGACAAATGACAAACCAGCGATCCTGCGCGATCGGAAAGACGGCTTCGTCCGACTGATAGGAGGTCTTGAACTGGCCGACTTCGCGATAGAGCACGGCTCATACCCGCTCGATGATACGCTCGCCGAACAGGCCTTGCGGCCGAACGAGCAGGAAGAGGAGGGCGAGCACGTAGGCAAACCAGTTCTCGATGCCGCCGCCGGCGAGATCGAAGGTGCGAATGAGAACCGGGGCCAGCAGGACCTCGGCGAGCTTCTCGCCGGCGCCGATGATGAGCCCAC
>DASXIG010000063.1:0-3320 GCA_036498105.1 Xanthobacteraceae bacterium
GCCGACCCAGAGCCCGCCGGTGTAGCGCGCCGCTTTTTTGGTCGGCAGCGTGTGGTTGGTCCCGATCACCTTGTCGCCGTAGGCCACGTTGGTGCGCGCGCCGAGAAAGAGCGAGCCGTAGTTGCGCATGTGAGCGAGGAAATAATCGGGATCGCGCGTCATCACCTGCACGTGCTCCGAGGCGATGCGGTCGGCCTCCCGCACCATCTCGTCCACGCCGTCGCACACGATCACCTCGCCGAAATCCGCCCAGGCCTTGCCGGCGATCTCCGCGGTGGGGAGGATGGCGAGCAATCGCTCGACTTCGCGCATGGTGTCGCGCGCAAGCTTCTCCGAGTTGGTGATGAGGATCGCGGGAGAGGTCGGGCCGTGCTCGGCTTGGCCCAGAAGGTCGGTGGCGCACAGCTCGCCATCGGCGCTGTCGTCGGCAATGATCAGCGTCTCGGTGGGCCCGGCCAAAAGATCGATGCCGACGCGGCCGAACAGCTGGCGTTTGGCTTCCGCGACATAGGCATTGCCGGGGCCGACGATCATGTCCACCGCGCCGATGCTCTCGGTGCCGAGCGCCATGGCGGCGACCGCCTGCACGCCGCCGAGGGCGTAGATCTCGTCGGCGCCGCCGAAATGCATCGCGGCGACGATCGCGGGGTGAGGCGCGCCTTGGAACGGCGGCGCGCAGGCGATGATCCGTTTGACGCCGGCCACCCGCGCCGTGACGATCGACATGTGGGCGGACGCCACCATGGGATAGCGCCCGCCCGGCACGTAGCAACCGATCGAATTGACCGGGATATGCCGGTGCCCGAGCACGACGCCCGGAAGCGTCTCGACTTCGAGCTCGCGCAGGGTCTCCTTCTGCTTCTGCGCGAAATTGCGCACCTGCGCCTGGGCGAACTTGATATCGTCAATGTCGCGCTTGGCCAGCTTGGCGATCGCGCGCTCGATCTCCGATGCGCTGAGGCGGAAGTTTGCGGGCGACCAGCTGTCGAACTTCTTGGACAGCGCGCGCACAGCCTTGTCACCGCCGGCTTCCACTTCGGCCAGGATGCTCTCCACGGTCGAGCGCACCTTGGCATCGGCGGCCTTGATCGCGCTCGCGTCCATCCCGCGCTTGAGATATCGGGCCATGACCGTTCCTCCACTATCTCGCCGATCCCGCGTTTCGCTGCGCTCAATGCGGGCTACGATCTTTGCCCACCCTACACCACTTGCGCTATTGTTTTCGACGACAAGCGCGCGAGGAGAGATGGGCATGGCTGGAATCGAGAAGTTCAACGACCACTGCTGGAACGACGTGATACCGGAGGCCGATCTGGCGCTTTATTCCGGCTGGCGTCGCGAGACATTCGTTGGTCCGCGGCCTGCGCTGCTTGCGATCGATCTCTATGACCTCGTTTACCGCGGCGGTCCGCATTCGCCCTATGAGCTCAACGAGCGCTATCCCAACACCTGCGGCGTGTTTGCCCACCGCGCCATCGCGCCCACCCAGCTGCTCATCGCGGCCGCCCGGCGCGCCAGCGTCCCGCTCTTTTTCTGCACGCAGGAGACGCGTCCGAACAACCGGCCGCCGGGAGCGACATCCACACGCCGCCAGAAGCCCGTGCCGCCGGACGGCTACGCGATTTATCGCGAGTTCACGGTCGAGCCGGCGGACGTGGTGATCCATAAGCAGCGTGCCAGCATCTTCCAGGGCACGCCGCTCTTTTCCCATCTCTCGCTGCTCGGCGTGCAAAGCCTGATCGTGTGCGGCGAGAGCACTTCGGGATGCGTGCGCGCAAGCGTGGTGGACGGATATTCCAGCGGCTTCCACGTCACGCTGGTCGAGGAATGCACCTTCGACCGTGCCGAGCTCACCCACAAGGTCAATCTGTTCGACCTGCATCACAAATACGCCGACGTCATGCATGTCGAGGAGGTCGTGTCCCATCTCGACGCCACGGGCATGGCTCGCGCCGCGGAATGAGACCCATCAGAGCGCGTGTCCCGACCGCAACAAACTCCCGTGCCGTCCGTAGGGGCGACGCACTGCGTCGCCCTCCATCCGCGGCGCAAGTTGAAAGAGGGCGAGGCAATGCCTCGCCCCTACGGATTCCTCCTTTGCTCCGTAGCTGCCTCGCGACGAGCGCAAAATGCCTGGTCGGGGTCCTGGCCGTCGGGCTGAATCTTGCTTGTGCGCCGGCGCAGGCCGGCGAGGTGTCGTTTGCGGGCAAGCAGATCAAGCTGTCGATCGGATTTTCGTCTACCGGCTACGGATATGATACCTACGGGCGGCTGCTCGCCCGCCACCTCGGCAAACATCTCCCCGGCAATCCCGTCATCCTTCCGCAGAACCGGCCCGGCGCGGGCTCGCTCAATCTCGCGAACTACATCTACAACGCCGCGCCCAGGGACGGCAGCGAGATTGCCATTGTCGGGCGGGGCGTCGCGATGGAGCCGCTGATCGGAGCCAGCGCATCCCAGGGCAAGTTCGATTCGCGCAAGCTCGTGTGGCTCGGCAGCATGAACAACGAAGTCTCCGGGTTCTTCATTGGCGAGGGTGCGCCGGTGGCGAACCTCAAGGAGATTCTCGCAGGCACCCCGTTGAAGGTGGGCTCGACGGGCGCGGCCGGCGACCAGCAGGCCTTCACCATCGCGCTCAACTCGCTCCTCGGCACAAAGCTCAAGCCGATTGCCGGCTATCCCGGAACGCAGGAGATCCTGCTCGCGGTGGAGCGTGGCGAGCTCGACGGCATCGTCGGTTATTCCTGGGGCGTGGCGCGCGCCGGCCACAGGGAGGCTCTCGCGTCGGGCCGGCTCAAGATCGTCATGCAGCTTGGCCTCGAGAAGCACAAGGAGCTGCCCGACGTGCCCATGCTCGACGAGTTCGTACACGCGCCGCAGGACCGGCAAGTGCTCGAGCTGATCTTCGCGCGCCAGTCCATGGGCCGCCCGCTGATCGCGCCGCCCGGGCTCGATCTGGGCATCGCGGAGCTGCTGCGCCAGGCGTTTGCCGACGCGATGCATGATCCGCAGCTCATTGCCGAGGCCGCCAAGATGGACCTCGAGCTCGGATTCGTGTCCGGCACCGACGTGCAGGGAATGGTCGAGCGGCTCTACCGGTCTCCGCCCGACGTTATCGCCCGCGCCCAGGTCATTGCCGCCGGCAATATCTGATAAGGCGTGTTACGCCGGGGCGGGGCGTGCGAGGCGGCGTCGCAGCGCTGCTGACCAGCGCAGTCGCGCTTCCCGCGCATTCTCGATCGCCATCAGCGCAGCCGGGGTGACGATCAAGGTGAGCACCGTCGCAAACCCGAGCCCGAAGACGATCGCCGTTGACAGGT
>DASXIG010000064.1:0-2442 GCA_036498105.1 Xanthobacteraceae bacterium
CCGAGGACAGGGATGCCATCTATCTGCGCGGTGTTGCCGAGGCGTGCCACCACAGCCTCGTGCTCAAACGGGCGCGGGGCGAGCCGGAAGCCGAGCGTGTCGGCATGCGCGTCTTCACGGACGAGGACCTGGAGAAGGCCAAAGTCTTTTTCGAGAAGGCGAGACTGCCGGCGCAATGGGTGGAGGTCCCGCACCAGGGGCGAACCTTGCACGTCTCCGACGCAAGCGGCGCTCCCATCGAGCTCTGCGCGACCATGGATGTGAAGCCGCGTCTCGTGGTCGATTTCCAGCACCACCATGGCGCGGTCCCCCAACGGCTCGATCATTTTCAACTGCTGGTGCCGGATCTGCGCAAAGCGTGCGAGTTCTGGATGAGCCTCGGGTTCCGGCTGTCGGAGTACATCTCGCCTGACGGGACCGAGGAGCTCCTGTTCGTCTTTCTCCAGCGCAAGGGCAATCCGCACGATATTGTCTTTGCCCCCGGAGCAGGCCCGCGGCTGCATCATGCCGCCTTTGCGATCCCGGAAAGCTATCACTTCTTTTATGTCTGCGATCTCGCCGCCGATATGGGTTTTGCGGCCAACGTCGAATTCGGCCCGGGCCGGCACGGTCCCGGGCACGCACTGTTCGTCTACATGCGCGATCCTGATGGACACCGTATCGAGCTGTTCAACACGCACTATCAGGTCATCGACATCGAGAATGAGCCCGTGCGCTGGGACGCGAGCGTGGCCATGAAGCGGCGGTGGCAGCTTCCGGCACGCCAGCAATGGTTCGTGGAGGCAAGCCGCTTTGCCGGCGTCGAGCCGCGCGAGCCCGCGCGCAAGGGCGAGCCCATGAGCCTGGAGCGGTTCATCGCCGCCGGCATGCGGTGACGCGTGCGTTATCGAGGCATGTATTCCGTAGGGGCGAGGCGACTGCCTCGCCCTCTTTGAGCAGGCGAGGATCCGAAAAGGGGGGCGCAATGCGTCGCCCCTCCGGTGCAAACCTCATCCCTTCGGTGCGGGGATCATCTCGCTCGATGAATTGATCACGGCGTGGATGCTGCGGGCGAATTCGACCGCGCCGGCAACATCCATGTCGAGCGCGGCGCGCGCATAATCCTTGCAGCCGACCCGCGCCGGTCGCGGCGCGCGCATGATCTGCTTGCACAGCGCTTCGACCGCGCCATCGAGCTCGGCCGCCGGAAACACCTCGCTCACGATGCCGGCTTCGCGCGCCCGCGCGGGACTGATCACCGCGGTGGACCATACGAGATACGTCAGCGCCTTGCGCGGGACGCGATCCACCAGCGCCGACATCACCATGGTCGGCATGATGTTGTGCGCCATTTCGGGGACCTGGAATTGCGCGGTATCCGCTGCAAGCGTGATGTCGCAGACGGCAGCAATCGCGCAGCCAAAGCCGAAGGCGCGTCCTTTCACCACGCCGATGACGGGGATTTCGCAGCGGCGGAACGCTCCATAGCAGTTGAAGACCACGTCGTTGCGGCGGCGCAGATCCAATGCCTCCGGCGGCGCCCCCGGCGCGCGCTTGCCCATGCTCTCGCGGCCGACGCAGAAATCGTCCCCGGTCCCGCGCAGCACCACGATCTCGGAGCTTTCTGCCGCGCCGAGCAGAAGCTTGGTCAGCTCGACTGCCATGCCGTCGGAAGCCGCGTTTCCGATCTCCGGCCGGTTGAGCGTGATCTCCAGGACTGGTCCTTTGCGTGCGGTCAGGATCTCGTTCGCCATCGCGTTCTCTCTCCTTACTCTGACATTCCGGTGCGGCTGTAGGGGCGGGTTTGAAACCCGCCCCTGCAAGTGCCCGCGCCGTAGAATGACACCGAACTGGCACTTGTGACGCAGTAGCGCGCGTGGTGCAATCTCTGCGCTGTGAGCGCGGAGAAGCTTGCGATGACAGAGAGCGAAAGCGCCGGACGGCCGCCCGACAGAGAACCCGCGCTGCGGGCCATTGCCATGCCGGCCGATGCCAATCCGTTTGGCGATATCTTTGGCGGATGGCTGCTGGCGCAGATGGATCTCGCCGGTGGTACGGTTGCGACCCGGCGCGCCAAGGGCCGCACCGCCACCGTGGCCGTCACCAGCATGAGCTTTCACCGCCCCGTGTTCATTGGCGATGAAGTGACGTGCTACGCCGAGATCATGCAGGTCTGGAGGACCTCCATTACCGTGAAGATCGAGAGCTGGGCGCGCCGCCGTACCGGCGAGGAGCAAATACCCGTCACGGAGGGCATTTTTAGCTATGTTGCCGTTGATGAGGAGCGGCGGCCGCGTCCTGTGCCGCCGGAATGACGGGATGCCTATATATGCCGCACCGCGGGTATGGTGTCCGCTGAGACATAGTTAAAGCTATGACCTTCTCCTTTCGACGCGATTGCATCACGCAGCCGATCTTTCGGTGGGCGCAGCGCGCGCTCCCGCACATGTCGGCCACGGAGCG
>DASXIG010000065.1:0-10395 GCA_036498105.1 Xanthobacteraceae bacterium
AGGCTGCGCGGAGGCCTGGAAGCGGGCGCTCGAGAGCGCCGGCACGCGCCTTACCGATCTTTCATTTGTGGAGACTCACGATTGCTTCACCATCGCCGAGCTGATGGAGTACGAGGCGATGGGGCTCGTGCCCGAAGGTCAGGGGGCGTGCGCGGTGGCCGACGGCCTCACCGATAAGAACGGGGTGCTGCCGGTCAATCCGTCGGGCGGGCTCAAGTCCAAGGGGCATCCCATCGGCGCGACCGGGGTCTCCATGCACGCGCTCACCGCCATGCAGCTCATGGACAAGGCCGGCGAAATGCAGATCCAGAACGCGACCCTCGGCGGCATCTTCAACATGGGCGGCACCGGGGTTGCGAACTACGTGAGCGTCCTCGAGCGGATCAAATAGCATGTCCCGCAAAAAGCCTGCCCTCGGGCTTGACCCGAGGATGGGAACCACTTTGCGAAAAAGGACATGCGCAAACAGAGGCATAGAGCAGGATGACGATTCAAACAAAAGTCATCCTGCTCTAGCAGCAAGCTTGCCGAGCTGGTCGCGCAAGCGCGTGCGCGCCGGCCGCTCGACCGCGTAGAACAAGAGCGCAGCGAGCGCGATCACCAAGCCGACGGTCGCGGCGTAGGCGGCAGTCTTTGCGGGTGCAGGCCACTCCACGATTCCGAGCCGTTCCCAGACCCGGCGCATGATCAGAAGAACGGGAAAGTGCACCATGTAAATGGAGTACGAAATCTCGCCCAGCCATACGAGCGGAGCGCTGCCGAGGATCTGCGCCCAGAACGCCTCCGCCGTCGCCGTTCCGAGAATCGTCAGCGCAAGCAGCGCCACGAGCCCGAGATCCGCCCAGCCGGCCGAGGCGCCGAGCAGAAACAGCAGGAATGATGACGCAGCGAGCCAGTCGCCCCCGGCCCCCGGCAGGCGCGAGCCCAGGCCAACGGCGCGGCAAAGCGCAGCCCCACAGAGAAACTCGCCGGACACGCGGGCGAGCACCGGCGCTCCGACCCATGCATTGAAGCTCCAGTCGGCGAGCGAGAAGGCGAGCGCGGTGGCGGCAAGCGCTGCCGTGGCGATCAACAGGGCGGCGAGGCGCTCGCGCACCAGCAGCAGTGCGGGAGCGAGCAGCGGGAACCAGAGATAAGCAAACCATTCCGCGCTGATCGACCACGCGGGGACATTCCAGCCGGGCCTGGCGGTGACGCCCCAGGCGTGCAGCAAGGTGAGCTGCCAGTGAATATCGGCCGCGCGCCATTCCTGCGGATTGTTGAGCGGGATGTGCGCGGCGCGCGCGAGATAGATGAGCGCGACCATGGCTGCCAGCACCGTCACATGGACGGGGTAGAGGCGGATGAACCGATGCCACAGAAAGATCAGCAGCGCGTTGCTCGTGGGATGCGCGAGACTCGCGAAATAGACGTGGGTGATGATGAAGCCCGACAGCACGAAGAAGAAATCCACGCCGAGATAGCCGCGCGCGAGGAACGGCAGCGCTGCGCCGATGTCCGCCGGAACGTTCTGGTCAGCGTGCAGTCCGAGCACGAGCAACGCCGCCAGCGCACGAATGCCGGTGAGCGGCGGCAGATATTTGGTGGCGGATGAAGAAGGCTCAGGCATTTTCTCAGGGCGCGAGCTCTGCATGTTGCGATGAAGTTGATGCGCGACCGTGAGACAGACTCGGTCGAACTCCCTCTCCCCGTAAGAACGGGCAGAGGGAGCAGACCGAGCAAGTTGCGTTGTTGATCACGTCTCACCGGAACGCGCTGAGCCTACAGCCCGACGCCGATCGCCTCCAGGATGACGGGCGGCGACGGCTCGCCCGCCATGAACTGGCTCTTGGCAAGCTCGGCGAGGTGCCCGCCCGCCTGCACGAGCTCGTCGAACTTGCCGCTCTCGATGATGCGGCCGTCCCGGAACACCAGGATGCGATCGGCGTTGCGGACGGTCGCGAGCCGATGCGCGATCACGAAGGTCGTGCGTCCATTCATCACCTCGGCGAGGGCGCCGTGCACCTTCGCCTCGGTGAGCGCGTCAAGCGCGCTCGTGGCCTCGTCCAGGATGAGGATCGGCGGATCCTTCAGGAGCGCCCGTGCAATCGACAGGCGCTGGCGCTCCCCGCCGGAAAACAGTCGCCCGCGCTCCCCGGCGTTGGTCTCGAAACCATGCGGCAGGCGCTCGATCACATCGAGGACCTGGGCGCGCGCGCAGGCTGCGCGCAGCTCCTCGTCAGTGGCCTCGGGCTTGCCGACGCGCAGGTTATCCGCAATCCATCGGTTGAACAGCAGCACCTCCTGGAACACGACGCCGATGTTGCGCCGCAGACCGGAAAGGGTGAGCCCGCGAATGTCCATGCCGTCGATCTTGACCGCGCCGGACTGGGGATCGAAGGCGCGGTGCAGGAGCGCGAGCGCGGTGGATTTGCCGGCGCCGGTCGCCCCCACCAGCGCGACGGTTTCTCCCGGCAAAGCCGTGAAGCTCAGATCGGCGACCGCGGGCCGCTTGCCGTCGTAGGAAAACGAGACGTCGACGAACTCGACCATGCCATGCAGCCGGTCCGGATCGATGGCGCCGGGGCGGTCGCGCACCGCAGGCTCGGTATCGAGCACGTCGAAGAACTCCTTCACGCGTGGCGCATCCGTGACCATCCGGTTGGCGAACTGGACCGCCTGCTCGAGCCGCGCGATGAGCAGCGTGGCAAAGCTCATGAACATCACGATCTCGCCGACCGTGGTGCGATCATTGACGTAGAACCACACGCCGAGAACGAGAATTGCGAGCATGGTCAGCGTGGTGGAGGTGCGGGTGATCACGCTGGTCACCGCCCACCACGAGAGCACGGGGATTTGTGCCCGCAGCACCTCGTCGCCGAGCTTCTTCATCCCGGCGACTTCCATCTCGATGCGCGCGAAGCTCTGGACCACGGCGATGTTGCCGAGCGTATCGGTCGTGCGCTCGACCACGTCGGTGACCTGCGACTCGACCCTGCTCTGGTACTGCTCGGTCTTGCGGAACACCACCGCGATGACGACCCCGAATGTCGCGCACAACACAATCAGGAGAAGGCCGTAACGCCAGTTGATGAAGAGCGTGAGCGGCATGAGCACTACCAGCGAGACCAGGCTCGCGAGATGCTCGCGGAAGAAGGAAAGCCACAGCCCCCACAACGTGCTGGTGCCGCTCATCATGACCTTCACCAGCCGTCCGGAATGGAAGCCGGTGTAATAGCTCATCGGAAGCTGCAGCACGTGCTCGAAATACATGGTCCGCACGGCCTGATATTGGCGATGGGCGAGGCGATCGGCATGCAGCGACACCAGCGTGCTGCAGACGATGATGAAGAGCCCGAAGGCGACCCAGGCCGCAATGAGGAGCTCCAGCTCCGACCAGGACAGCTGGGTCAGATGCCCTTGCGCGTTGGCGAGCGTATCGACGATGCGCCCGAACAGGATGGGCTCGATGAACATCGCGCAGGCGAGCGCCAGATTGGCAACCGCCAGGGTCCAGCCCAGGGCGGCCTCGCGCCCGAGCAATTCGAGCACACGGAGGTACGAACGAACGAACTGCATCAATGGATCTTGCGCTGGGCAAGCGGAGGCAGAAACGAGCCGTCGAACACCGCATCGGGATTCGGTTTGGCCTTGAAGGCGTAGACGAGCGCGATCTGCTCAATGGCCCGCTGCAGACGTGCCGGGTCCACCGACCCGAGACCATCGGCCATGACCTCAGGGGTGAGGATGTTTTCCCGGATCGCGATGCGCAGGCGTTCGAGCTCGACATCCTTGCGCGCGGTATCGTCGCGCTTGAGGATGGAGTCCACCGCCTCGGCGGGGCGCCTGATGGTTTCCTTGAGGCTTCTGTTGAAAGCATCGAGGAAGGCGCGAACCGCGTCGGGTTTGTCGGCGGCAAATTTCGAGTTCACGACGATGACACTGCCATAGAGCTGCAAGCCGTAGTTGGCCATCGGCATCAGTACGATATCGTCAACCGGCACCCCGCGCTCCTTCAGGTCCACATAGAGGCGGAATGAGGCGCCCAGCGCCGCGTCGATCTGCCCCGCGGCCAGCATCGGGGCGCGCACCGGAATAGCGATATTCTCAATGATCACCTTGGCGGGGTTGATATCGTTGAGCTTGGCGAACAGCGGCCATTCCGCGAAGGTGGAGCCGGCGGTGGGGGTGCCGAGCTTCTTGCCCTCCAGGTCTTTCGGCTGGGCGATCCCGCGGCTGCGGCGCGCCACGATGGCATAGGACGGCTTGTTGAAGACCACGAAGATAGGCTTGATCGGGACGGATGGATGCTGGTCGCGATAACGGATCAACACATTGAAGTCGGCCAACCCAAGATCGTAGCCGCCGGAGACCACCCGATTGATCGGATCGACCGTGGAAACAACGTCATCGATCACGACGTCGAGCCCTTCCGCCTTGAAGTACCCTTTGTCCAGGGGCAGCAGAAACAAGGCTTCCGGTCCCCCCACCGGTCCATCCACAGCGAATTTGATTGCGGTTTGCGCGGCAGCCGGTACAGCCGCCGATAGGAACAGTGCTGTCGCAAACACATGAGCGGCGCGAAAGGCCATGAGCTGCCGTACTCCAAATATGCCTACGGCTCCCGGCCCCGCCGCTACCGCGGTAACGGCTCACGCCCGCAAGAAAGAACAGGATGACGCAAAGAGCAAGCCGGGATTGCACTCTGAGGAAAAGTTAAGCTGGGTCAGCACCCTTGTCCCCTGTCGTAGATGAACCGATGTTTAGGAGGAGCGGAACGCGAGGACGCGCCATGGCTTCAGTCATCGACAAGCCCGTTGCGCGGGAGGCGAAGGCGCTCCCGAGCTTCGAGGCGTCTTATGCCCCGCCGGATGAGGCGCTCGCGGCCGAGCTCCTGGAGCGGGCCGGCCGGCCCGCCGCTGCCGAACGCAAAATCGATGACTATGCCGGCCACCTGATTGAAGGCATCCGCGCCAGGACCGGCGGCCTGGGGGGGATCGAGGATTTCCTGCATGCCTATTCCTTGTCCACCAAGGAGGGGCTGGCGCTGATGGTGCTGGCGGAGGCGCTGCTTCGGGTCCCCGATGCCGCGACGGCAGACCGCCTGATCGAGGACAAGCTCGCGAGCGGCGATTGGTCGCACGAAGTCAAGTCGAATGCGCTCCTGGTCTCCGCCTCGGCTTGGACGCTCGGCATCACCGCGCGCATCATCCACCCAGGCGAGACGCCTGACGGTATCGTGGAAGCCCTTCTCAAGCGGCTCGGGATTCCCGCGGTGCGGGGCGCCACGCGCCAGGCGATGCGGCTCCTCGGCTCGCATTTCGTTCTCGGCCAGACGATCGCGGCGGCGATCGAGCGCGCCGGCAGCCACGCAGAGCTGCGCTACTCCTTCGACATGCTGGGAGAGGGCGCCCGCACCGCCGCCGATGCGGAACGCTATTTCGGTTCCTATCGTGATGCGATCGAGGCGATTGCGGCGTCTGCGACCGGTGTAGAGCTTGCCGCGCGCCCCGGCATTTCGGTGAAGCTCTCGGCGCTGCATCCGCGCTTCGAGGCGATTTCGCGCGACCGGGTTATTGCCGAGCTTTCTCCCAGGCTCATCGAGCTCGCGCGCACGGCGCGGATGCACGACCTCAATTTCACGGTCGATGCCGAGGAAGCCGACCGGCTCGAGCTCACGCTGGATGTCATCGGCAGCATGCTCGGCGACCCTACGCTGCGCGGCTGGGAAGGTTTCGGCCTCGCCGTGCAGGCCTATCAGAAGCGTGCGCCGGCGGTCATCGACTGGCTCGCCGGGACGGCCGCGGCACTCGGCCGCCGTATCACGGTGCGCCTGGTCAAGGGCGCCTACTGGGACACCGAGATCAAGCGGGCGCAGGAGCGCGGATTGGCCGATTATCCCGTCTTCACCCGCAAGGCGATGACCGATCTCTGTTACGTCGTATGCGCGCGCAAGCTCCTGGCGTTGCGCAGCCGGCTCTATCCGCAATTCGCCACCCACAACGCGCTCACCGTGGCGAGCATCATCGAGGATGCGGGCGGCGTGGAGGGATACGAATTCCAGCGCCTGCACGGCATGGGCGAGGTGCTGTACGAGCTGCTGCGCACCGACCATCCCGCAACAGCCGTTCGGGTCTACGCTCCCGTCGGCGGGTACCGCGATTTGCTCGCGTATCTCGTGCGGCGCCTTCTGGAAAACGGCGCCAACTCATCTTTCGTGGCGGCCGCCGCAGACCGTTCGGTTCCCATCGCCTCCATCCTGGAACGCCCGCAACGCCGCATCGGGGACGCGCGGCGCGCGCGTCACCCCCGGATCCCGTTGCCGCGCGACCTTTATGCGCCGCTGCGCCGCAACTCCGCGGGCGTGGAATTCGGCGACCGGGCAAGCCTTGGTCAGTTGCTCCGCGATATTCGCGCCGCCGAAATGCCCGCCGAAGCCGCGCCGCTCATCGACGGGCGGGTGCTGCGGGGGATTGAACGCGCCGTGCATTCTCCCATCGATGGAACCGCGATCGGGCGCGTGAGCGAAGCCGACGAGCGCATCGCCTCCACTGCGATGACGGCCGCCCAGTCCGGCTTTGCGACCTGGAGCGCAGTCTCCATCGAGAGGCGCGCCGCAGCGCTCGAATGTGCCAGCGACATTCTCGAAAGCCGCCGCGGCCGGCTGATGCGGCTCCTGCAGATGGAAGGCGGCAAGACCCTGGACGATGCGCTGGCAGAAGTGCGCGAGGCCACGGACCTGTGCCGCTATTACGCCGCCGAAGCGCGGCGCGCGCTCGCGCCGCAGGCCTTGCCCGGTCCGACCGGGGAGACGAATGAGCTGCGCTATCGCGGGCGCGGAGCATTCGTCTGCATCAGCCCGTGGAATTTTCCGCTCGCGATATTTGTCGGGCAAGTCAGCGCGGCGCTGGTTGCGGGCAACGCAGTAGCCGCAAAGCCCGCGGAACAGGCGCCGCTCATTGCGGGGGAAGCGGTGCGCATTCTGCATGAGGCCGGCATTCCGGCGCGCGCTCTCCACCTGGTGCCGGGAAACGGCGAGGTCGGCGCGGCACTCGTCGCACATCCCGCTACCGCCGGCGTTGCTTTCACCGGCTCGACAGAAGTCGCACGCTCCATCCACCGTACGCTCGCCGGGAAAGATGGTGCAATCGTGCCGTTGATCGCCGAGACGGGCGGCATCAATCCCATGATCGTGGACGCCACCGCGCTTCCCGAGCAGGTCACCGACGACGTCATCAGCTCCGTCTTTCGTTCGGCCGGCCAGCGCTGCTCTGCGCTGCGGCTTCTGTGCGTGCAGGAGGACGTGGCCGACCGCCTCGTCGAGATGATCGCGGGCGCGGCTGACGCATTGCGCCTGGGCGACCCGCGCGAGCCCGCAACGCATGTGGGGCCGGTGATCGATGCGGAGGCTAAAGCCGGCCTCGACCGCTGGATCGCAATGATGGAAGCTCAGCACCGCGTGCGCTTCCGCTGGGATGCATCGCGGCGGCTGCCGGCGAGCGGCACATATGTGCCTCCGACCGTCGTAATCCTCGATCGGGCGCCGGACCTGAAGCAGGAAGTGTTCGGTCCGATCCTTCACGTCGTGCGGTGGCGCGCTGAGGCTCTCGATGCGTTGCTCGATGACATCGCCGCGAATGGCTATGGGCTGACGCTGGGCATCCATTCCCGCATTGATTCGATCGTCGAGCACGTCATTGCGCGGCTCGCAAACGGCAATGTGTACGTCAATCGCAACATGATCGGTGCCGTGGTCGGCACCCAGCCGTTCGGGGGCACCGGTCTTTCCGGAACGGGCCCGAAAGCGGGCGGCCCCAATTATCTGAGGCGATTTGCGACCGAGCAGGTTGTTACCATCAACACCGCCGCGACCGGAGGCAATGCCTCGCTGCTGGCGGCGAGTGACGACTGAGTTCTTCACAAGATTGATGCACTTGTTTCATATTGGAGTATTCTGATTCCAGATGGGTGATTCGCTCGCTCGCCTTTACGATGCCGTGCGGGCCGCCAAGGCCGCGGATCCTGCACGCTCGCGAACGGCCCGGCTGTTGCGCGCCGGTCGCGCAAAAATGGGGAAGAAGCTCGCCGAGGAAGCGGTCGAGGTGGTGATCGACGCCATGAATGGCGACTCCGACGCCGTGGTCCGCGAGAGTGCCGATCTCCTCTACAATCTCGTGGTGCTGTGGGTGGCGTCCGGAGTTCATCCCAAGGAAGTCTGGCTGGAGATGGAGCGGCGGGAACGGCTGCTCGGGATTGCAGAAAAGCTGCCAAAGAACGCGCTCGATTCGCGGCGCAAAGTGGTCGCGCTCGAGCGTCACCGCGACCGCAAGCGGCGCTAGTGTCCCGATTCCGAAATTCGTTTCATCGTGCGGCAAGCTCATTTGCGAATTTCGGAATCGAAGGACACTAGCAAACCTATGATTCTAGTGTGGCTTTGGATCAGAAGTCCGCAACCGGGCTCGCCGCAAGCATGATGCGGACTTCTGAACCGCACACTAGCCGGCTTTCAAACCGCCAGTCTGCGACACGAGCGCAATAGACAACCGCGAGCCCCGCGGCTAAAGACCCGCGCCATGCTGCGTCGCCTCTACGACTGGTGCATTGCTGCGGCGGACAAGCCGTACGCGACGTGGCTCCTGGGCATCGTCTCGTTCGTGGAGAGCTCGTTCTTTCCGGTGCCGCCGGATGCGATGCTCATTCCGATGGCGCTCGCGCGACCCGAGCGGGCCTTCTACTACGCGACGGTTTGCACAATCACCTCGGTCGCCGGCGGCGTGCTCGGCTACCTGATAGGCGCAGCGCTTTACGATCCGATCGGGCTTTGGCTGCTCAGGTTCTACGGCCTGACCGACAAGGTGGAAGCGTTTCGCGACGCTTACGCGCAATGGGGCACCTGGATCATCCTCATCAAAGGCGTGACGCCGATCCCCTACAAGCTGGTGACGATTGCTTCGGGGTTTGCGGGATATAGCTTCCTGATGTTTGTCCTTCTCTCATTTGTTGCGCGCGGGATGCGCTTTTATCTCGTTGCCTTTCTCCTGAACCGATATGGCCCGCAAGCTCGTGCCGTGATCGAAGAGCGGCTGGGCTTCTGGGTCACCATCGCGGCGGTCTTGCTTGTCGGCGGCATTGTCGCTGCTCTCTATCTGTTCTGATTTCTCCACAACTTTTTCAGAGTTCCCTCAGTCCTCATTTTCGCCATCCCCTTGCACAAGGTTGTCGCTTCCGGCTCCGATAAACGAAACGCAATGATCGACCGCTTGCGTCGAACAATTCACCTTGGAAGCATGATCGCGCGCAGGGTTGCGATCGGCGGCGGTTGCGCGCTCCTGCTCGCCGGGGGCACGATGGCGCAGGAAAGCGGTCCCGCTCTGCAATCCGCTCCCGCCGCACCGGCGAGCCCCGCGCCGAACCAGCCGGGCTTGATCGATGCGATCAGCCGTTGGCTGAAAGACGGAACGTCGAGCTTCAAGTTCAACATGCAAGACGCACAGGACAAGCTGGACAAGCTCGGCAGCCAGGCGCGCGAGGCCACACAGGACGCCGCAGGTGCCGTGGTCGGGCTCCCGAATACGCGCATGCTGACGGCGCACGAGCCGTGTACAGCCGCGCCGAATGGCGGCTCGGACTGTCAGGCCGCGGCCGCAACATTCTGCCGCGGCAAGGGCTTTCGCACAGGCAAGAGTCTCGATACCCAGTCGGAGCAAAAATGCACGTCGGGACGCTTCCTGCTCGAAGGCCGCGCGCCGAGCAGCTCAGAATGTCAGACCCAGATCTTCATCACGCGCGCGATGTGCCAATAACGCCCGTGAGGCGCGTGCGGTGAATCTCCATCGTCTTCTGCTGCAGCGCGAATCCGCAGGACGGCCGGTGACGGTCGGCCTGATCGGAGCCGGCAAGTTCGGGACCATGTTCCTGGCGCAGGCGCGCCTGACGCCAGGGATGCACGTGCTCGGCCTTGCTGACCTCGATGTGGAACGCGCGCAACGACAGCTTCGCGTTTGCGGGTGGCCGGAGCAGGCGTTCGCGGCCGGCTCATTGGCGCAAGCGTATAAGAATCGGAGCACGCATGTCACGCAGGACGCCACCGCGTTGCTCGCGTGCTCCGAGATCGACGTCATTGTCGAAGCGACGGGGTTGCCGGCCGCGGGCATCCGCCACGCGTTGGGGTCAATCGCAAACGGCAAGCACATTGTCATGGTCAACGTGGAGGCCGATGCGCTTGCGGGTCCTTTGCTGGCGCGCAAGGCGCAGAGCAGCGGCGTGGTCTATAGCCTTGCCTGGGGCGACCAGCCGGCGCTCATTTGCGAGCACGTAGACTGGGCGCGCGCCTGCGGATTTCACGTCGTCGCGGCCGGCAAAGGCACCCGATACGAGCCGCACTATCACGGCTCGACCCCCGACACCCTATGGGAG
>DASXIG010000066.1:0-4427 GCA_036498105.1 Xanthobacteraceae bacterium
CCAGCAGGGGCTCGAGGACGTCTTCGTGGGCGACGTTGCAGAGGACATCCGGCAACGCCTTGCAGTCAACCCGAAGGCGCTCGAGCGCGAGCTGGCGAGCTGAGGACTCTCCAATGCCCTTTGACCTCCTGTCCTTCGCGCGCGCGGTCGCCATCGGCGATATCCGCGTCATCGATCTCACGCAGACACTCGCGCAGGAGTTCCCGACCATTGTGCTACCGCCCGAGATGGGACAATGCGCGCCGTTCCGCCTGGAAGAGATCTCGCGTTACGACGAGCGCGGACCGGCCTGGTATTGGAACAACATCAGCCTTGGCGAGCATACCGGGACGCATTTCGACGCGCCGATCCACTGGATCACTGGCAAGGACCTGCCGAACAACGCGGTCGATACGATCGACGTCGCGCAATTCATCGCGCCGGCTGCCGTGATCGATTGCTCGAAGGAGTGCGCAGCCGACCCGGATTTCGCCTTGACGGTCCCCTTCATCGAGCAATGGGAAACGCAGCACGGGAAGATCGAGCCGGGAAGCTGGGTCCTGCTGCGCACGGACTGGTCGAAACGGACCTACACGGATTATGCCGGATTACGCGGCGACGGCGCGCATACGCCAGGGCCGGAACCCGCTGCCGTGAAATGGCTGGTCGAAGCGCGCGATGTGCATGGATTTGGCACCGAGACGATCGGTACTGATTTCGGTCAGGGGCAGCACTTCAATCCGCCCTATCCCGCTCATTTCTACATGCACGGCAAGGGCCGGTTCGGGCTGCAGTGCCTCACGAACCTCCACCTGCTACCGCCGAAGGGCGCCGTGATCATCACGGCACCGCTCAAGATCAAGCAGGGCTCGGGCAGCCCGCTGCGGGTGCTGGCGCTGGTGGCGAGAGAAGAGGCGTGAGCGCAAAAAATTTTTCGTAATGCCTTAGCCGGGTTGTCGCGGCGTTCATATTTAAGGGGGACCGAATGTCCCTTCGGATCATGTGCGGAGGGGGTCCCGGGACCATTAGCGAGCAGGAGCGAGTGTGGATGTGAGCCGGCATTTTCATTCCGAGTTCGGCTGGATTTGTCCGGAGCCGCGCTTGCGGCGCGACGTGCGGGTGGCATCGTACTCGCTTCTGTGCGGAGCGGTGATCGGGGCGGTCGGCGTTTGTGTCCTGACGGTGAGGGACAACGGCGTAAGCAGCCAATTCGCCGCGGGTCCGGTCGAACCGGCGGTGATCGCCCGGAAGGCACCGGCAGCGTCGCGGGATTCGGACGGCCAGGAGGAACGGCAACCCGCGAGCGCGAGCGTTGCAAGCAACCTCCCGGCCGAGATCGGCCAGAGCCGGGCGAACCCTGCACCTACGGGTACGCGCGGTGCCGGAAAGCGCGAGCCAGATGCCGAAAGGACCTGCGGGGACGAACCGTCCCACTCGCAGCAATGCCTCGCGCAGGCCGTCGAGCGGCGAGCGCCTCCGGCAATAAATGCGCCCCCCATTGCCAGGGTCCTTCTCGGTGCACCTGCGCCTTCCAAGGAAGCAGCCTCGATCGGAGCTCGTGCCGAGAGCCCGGCCGAGCCTCCAGAGATTTCAGCCCCGCTGCGGGCTACAGAGACCCCGGCCACATCGCGGCCGATCGGCGAAGATGGGCAGAGCGGTGCAGCAACTCTCGCGCCCTTGTCGAACCCTGAGCCGCGCGTGACCGCCCCGGCACATAACCGCCGTCTCCCCGTGGAACGTGCGGCGCGTGCTGCCCCTGGCGGAACCAGCCGCGCATACGCGCGCGATCCCGGAGCGGCGCGCGTAGGCTTTTGGGACTGGTCGCGGTAATTACGCGGGCATAATCCGGACCGGCAAAGACGGTCGGCGCACAGTTTGCGCGCAGGTGTCACAAACTGCCCTTAATTTGATGTCCTGGATTGCTGTACACACCCGGTGATCCCGGAGGGAGGGAACCTTGCGCCTATTGCTCATAACTGTCACAGCCTCAGTTCTGTCGCTTGGATCGAGCGGCCTGTCTTTTGCTCAATCCGTTCGTATCGGTCCGGGCGGTGTCGAGGTCAGGCCCGGCGGCGAGCGGCCTGTGCGGCGGGACGAACTTCGCGAACGCATGCTGGGCCTTCGCGTGGCCTGCAATGACGGCGATCGGCGCGCATGTGTGCGCCTGGGAATGATCCTTGGCGAGCACCGGGAACGGCACGAGGAATGGCGTCGAGAGCACCCGGACGTGTTCTTTTTCGAGCGATGAGGCAAGAGGCGCTCCGCAGCGCGGCCCGAAGTTCAGAGCCGCGCTCTAGAGCCCCACAGAGCTAAGGAGCTTTGCGCTTTACTCATTCGCGCAATTTTAACCAACGGGGGTTGTGAGATTCGCAATATTTGGATGCTAGACACGCGTCCGCATGAGCGCTCGTTCGCAGCTCTTCCCGGTATGGTTTGAAATAGCCCGGCATGCGCACCGGGCTCCCAGTCCCCACAACACGCAACCCTACCGGCTGAAGATCATCAACCTGCGGGAAGCAGAAGTGGTGTTCCTGCCGCGCCGCGGCCTCTATGTCGCGGACCCGCTCGGCCGGTTCACCTGGCTGACGGCAGGCGTCTTCATCGAAATTTGCAGCATCGCCGCGCATTGGCTCGCGTTCGAGCTCGAGGTTATCTACGATCTCACCCCGATGTACGCCAACGGGGATGTCGAGACCCCGCAGACAATCGCGCGCCTGCGCCTCGTTCCGAAAGATCGGCCGGTCGACGATCTCGATCCCAAGCTCGTCCTGCAGCGCCAGACTTCGCGCCTTCCATATGACGGCACGGTATGTCCGCCGGAAGTGATCGGGGATCTGAAAGCCGAGGGGCGCAGGCACAACCACGAATTCGAGACCCGCATCGATGCGGAGGCAATTCGCTGGGTGATCGAGCTGAACAAGCAGGCGCTGTTCCATGATCTCGATGACGAAGGGCAGCGTACGGAACTGACCAAATGGCTGCGGTTCGATCAGCGCGAGGAAGACCTGATGAACGATGGCCTGTCGGCGCGCTGTTTGACGTTCAACGGGCCGCTGCTGCGGAGCTTCTTCACCCATCACAAGTTCTGGACCATGCCGGGGATCCGCAACGTCGTCGGCGCGGTCTACGGATCGACCATGAAGGGCATCGGCACCATAGGCTGGCTGCGCGGACGATACGTGACCATCGAAGACTGGGTGACTGCGGGGAAGGTGATGATCCGGCTGTGGCTGATGCTGACCCGGCACGGTTATTACTGGCACCCCTACGGCTCGGTCATCACCAGCGAGAAGGCGCGCCTCAACATGATCGAATATCTGAGCCTTCCGGATGAGGCGGGCGGCGAGCGCATGGTGTGGCTGTTGCTGCGCATGGGCCGCAGCGCGAAACCACCGGTGAGCAAGCGCCTGCCGCTGGAGGAAATCGTATTATGCAGCTGTTAGCGCCTGTGCTGCGGCCGCTCGCCTTCGCAATTGCCGCTTGCGTCGATTTCGTCGAAAGGATGCTCGCGTCATCGGGCAGTCTTTACAAGGTCCTGCTAATTCCCGGCTTTGAACGGTTGCGGTGTCGCGTGGGGGTGTGGCGCGCCTGGCGCAGCTTCTACCGCACCTATCGCGACGTGCCCGCATACCGGGATTTCATCGATGCCCACGGCGGCCGGCCCCGCATTCCGTTGAGCGGCAATTTCCTGCCCGATCTGCGGTCGATACCCGAGATGGACAAGGAGAGTTACGTCAAGAAATATCCGTTGGAACGGCGCGTCCGGGGCGGCAGGCTCCCGGTCAAGGGCGTGATGGTCGACGAATCCTCGGGCAGCAGCGGTCAGCCAACAAGCTGGGTTCGCGGTGCGATCGAGCGGCGCATCACCAGCCAGATGATGCGCCTGAGCTACCGGAGCAGCGTGCAAAAAGGCGAGCGGGTGTTCATCCTGAATGCCTTTGCCCTGGGCGCCTGGGCGACCGGCATGAATGTCTCGATATCGCTTACGCCCAGCTCGATCCTGAAATCGACCGGACCGAATGCCGACAAGATCATCAACACGATGAAGGAATTCGGCCCCACGTTCCGCTACGTGATCATGGGCTATCCGCCCTTTCTGAAAAGCCTGGCCGACGATCCCCGCATCGACTGGTCCGTCCATACGGCCGATGCCGGCTACGGCGGCGAGGGCATATCGGAAAGCCTGCGGAGCTACCTGCTCACCAGGTTCAAGCAGGTCGTGGGCAGCTACGGCGCCTCCGATCTCGAAGTGAATATGGCGATCGAGACCGAGCTTACTATTCGCTTGCGGCGCGCGCTGCTTGCTGACGCGGCGCTGCGTGAGGCCCTGATCCGCACGGATTACGGCGTCACGCCGATGATCTTCCAGTACAACCCGCTGGCTTACCTGCTCGAGACAAACGACAAGGGCGAGCTTGTCGTCACAATCTCGCGGCCCTACAACATCT
>DASXIG010000067.1:0-3100 GCA_036498105.1 Xanthobacteraceae bacterium
GGGCGCAAGCACAACGAGCCGAAGGCCTCGGCTGCGGCGCGCCGCATCGAGGCAGCGGTGGAGCGCGTGATCACCGAGGGCAATCATCTCACCCGCGACCTCGGCGGACACGCCTCCACGATTGAGATGGGAGATGCCATCGCCGCAGCCGTGGGGGGATAGGCACGAGAACCGGTGCGCATAACAACAACAATAGGGAGGACAAAGGTGCAAAAGATACCACAGTGCGTTGTGGTGAAATGCAGGATCGCAAGGATCGCAGTAGCGATTGGCCTCGTTCTGATCACGACCTCCATCGCCGCCGCCCAATCCTGGCCGCAAAAACCGATCAAAATGATCGTTCCCTATCCTGCCGGCGGCGGCACGGACTTCATCGGCCGGCTGGCGGCCAAGGAGCTGACAGATCGGTTGGGGCAGCAGGTGTTCGTCGAAAATCGCGCCGGCGCCAACGGAGCCATCGGCCTGCAGGCCCTGATGCAGTCCGATCCCGACGGCTACACCATCGCGACCACCTCGGACACGCCGCTCGTCGTCAATCCCTGGCTTTACGACAAGCTGCCCTATCAGCCGCTGCGCGACTTCGCGCCCGTTGCGACATTGGTGAGGTTTCCGGGGATGCTGGCGGTGCACCCTTCGCTGCCCGCCCACAGCGTGGCCGAGCTGATCGCGCTGGCGAAGGCGAAACCGGGAAGCCTCGCCTATGCGTCTGCCGGCGTGGGCAATTTCAGCCATCTCGCCATGGAGCTGTTTGCGCTTGCCGCGGGCGTGAAGCTCCTGCACGTGCCGTACAAAGGGACAGGGCCGGCGTCGCTCGCACTCATCGGGGGCGAGGTGCAGATGGGCTTCAACAACGTGCAGACGCTTCTGCAAAACGTCCGTGCCGGCCAGCTGCGGCCGCTCGCTGTCGCCGAGCCGCAGCGGCTCGCATTGCTGCCGGATGTTCCCGCGGTGGCCGAGACGGTTCCTGGCTTTGCCATGGCGCCTTGGATCGGCATCATCGTTCCGGCCAGGACGCCGGGAGACGTCGTGGCCCGCCTCGCGCATGAGACGCTCGCCCTTATGCAGGATCCCGCCGTCGTCACGCTCCTGACCGATCAGCAGGTCACGCCGATGCCGAGCGGGCCGCAGGAATTCGAGCAGCTCATCAAGAGCGATCTCGAGCGCTGGACCGGTGTGATCAAAGCCGCCGGCATCCGGCCGGAATGACGCATCGGAGAAGCTGAATGTACAGCCTGCATCTGAGCCCGGAGCAGCGGGACATTCGCGATACCGTTCGCGATTTCGTCACGCGCCAGGTCAAGCCGGTTGCGCTCAAGCCGGATCGGCTGGAAGCGCAGGAGCGTCCGCTCCTGACGGCTCCGCTCGACCAGGCATCGCAGCTGGGATTGCGCACGCTTGCGCTGTCGGAAGACGCAGGTGGCGCGGGCGCCGACACTCTCACCTGCTGCATCGTGGGCGAAGAGCTCGCCGCCGGCGACCCAGATATTGCCGCCGTGCTGGTCCAGACATGGACGCTCGCACGCATCCTGTTCGATCGATGGATGAGCCCCGCCCAGCGCGCGCGCTTCCTGCCCCCCTTCCTCGCAGACGACCGCTGTCATCTGGCGCTCGCGAGCGACGAGCCGGATCGCGATGCGACCCTCGGCATTCACTATCATCGCAATGAGGCCGCCGCCGCGAGTTTCAGGACGACGGCAAAGCGTTCCGGCGACAGTTGGATCATCAACGGCAGCAAGACGCGCGTGGTGAACGCGGCACTCGCCAAGCTGTTCGTGGTTGAAGCTACGGTTTCCGGCAAAGGAACGAGCACGCTCCTGGTGCCGCACGATGCGCCCGGGCTGCGGGTGGAGAGCAAAGATGCCAGTACGCCTTGGCAGCATGGCGCCTGTGGCGGCATCACGTTGCAGGACTGTCGGGTAGCGGCCGACAACCTTCTCGGCGAGGAAGGCCGCAGCGCTCTTGCTTCCGAAATCGATGCCGGGATGCCGCAGCACCTTGCGCTCAATCTCGGGATCGGACGAGCTGCGTATGAGGCGGCGCTCGATTATGCGCAACTGCGGGTGCAGGGCGGACGCCGCATCGTCGAGCACCAGGCGATCGGAGCAAAGCTCGCCGATATCGCGATCCGGCTCGAAGTCGCGCGCGCGGCAATCCGCCAGGCGGCGTGGGCGGCCGATCATCCCGAAGCCGTTGCGGACGGCAGCCTGCCCGATCTGCCGCTCGCCGGCATCGCCAAGGTGTTCGCGTCGGAAGCCATCTACCACGCCACCAAGGAGGCCGCGGAATGCTTCGGCGCCATGGGCGTGATGCGGGACATGCCGCTGCAGAAATACGTGCATGACGCGCGCATCTGCCTGCATTCCGGCGAGCCCAACAGCGACACGAGGCTGCGCATCGCCGAGGCGATCGCCGGCTACCGGCGCGCGGCCGCGGCCACGCTCGCGGCAGAATGAATCAGAGGATCGATCATGGATTTCACGTTGAGCAACGAGCAGCGCGCCTGGCAGTTGACGGCGCGAAAATTCGCCGAGGAAGAAGTCCGTCCGATCTCGCTTGCGCGCGATGCGATCTCCGACCCGCGCGAGACCTTCGATTGGGGCATCATCAGGAAAGGCTCCAAGATCGGCTTTCGCACCCTGGCGGTCCCGAAGGAATGGGGTGGTCAGGGCACGGATTTCGTCACCCAGGCGCTTGTCATGGCGGAGCTCGCGCGAGGCGACAGCGCGATCTCCAAGACGTTCAGCCAGTGCTGGAAATGGAGCCACCTGATCGCCGCTGTCTGCAGCGACGACCAGAAGCGCCGCTTCCTCGGCCCGTTCCTCGAGGACGATGCGTTCCTGCTGGGAAAAGGCATCAGCGAGCCCAGCGCCGGCTCCGACAACCGGCTGCCTCCCGAGGATGTCAAGGCCGGGCTGAAGCTGCGCGCCGAGCGCAAGGGCGACGAATGGATCCTCAACGGCGAGAAATGTTTTATTGCCAACGCCAGCGTGGGAAAACTGTTCTTCATCGATGCCCGCACCGATCCCAATGCCCCGCTCAGGCAGGGCACCACCATGTTCCTGGTGCCGCGGGATACGCCGGGCCTGCGCATCGGCAAGGT
>DASXIG010000068.1:0-4954 GCA_036498105.1 Xanthobacteraceae bacterium
TCCGCGCGCGGCGGAGCGAAGATCGCGCGGGCGATTGCCGGCTTCGTGCGCGAGACCAAGCCTTCGAGCGCAGTGATTGCGAAGTAGGGCATGCAAATTGCATTGACAGGCTCGAGCGGCAGCCACAGCATCGGCCGCAGAAGTTGAGCGCTCGACATCCCGTAAAGGCAAACACGCATGAGCCCTGGCATGATCCGCTACAGCATGACCCGCCGCCGCTTCAACCTGGCCTGTGGGGCCAGCATTTACGCCTTGGCAGTGCCGGCCACAGGCCACGCCGCGCTCCAGAAGGTTCCGACCGCCACGGGCATCGACGCCCTGTTCGCGCCCTTCGTGGTGGCCGCCGAGCGCAAGATGTTCGAGAAATATGGGCTCGAAACGAGCTTCAAGCCGTTCGATGACGGCAATGTCGCCCTCGATGCGCTCCTCACCGGCAGCTCGGATATCGGCGCAACCACCGAGCTCGGAGGCCTCGCCCGCTGGGACAAGGGCGGCAAGCTCTACGTCACCGGCTATTCATCGACGAGCCTGCAGCAGATCGGCGCCGTGGCGCGCGAGGAGATCAAAAAACCCGAAGACCTGATCGGGCGGACCGTGGGCTATCCGCGCGCAACCGGCGGGCACCTCTACTTCATCAACTACATCAAGAAGTACAAGCTGCCCGCGGACAAGATCAAGGTGAAGACCATGCAGGCGCCTGAGATGGTGGCCGCGCTCGAACGCCGCGACATCGATGCCTTCTTCCTGTGGGAGCCGTGGCTCGCCAAAGCGTCGCAGCTCGTTGCGGGCGCGCACGTGCTGGCGCGCTCGGGCGACGACAACGTCTATGTGCTCACCTCCTACAACTATTACTCCCAGGGGCTGGTCGACGATCAACCTCGCGCCGTGGGCGCGACCAAGGCGCTGGTGGAAGCAACCGATTTCTGCGCCACCAATCTCGACGAGGCGGCGCGGCTGACGGGCAAGGCATTCCGCATCCCGGAAGCCGACATGAAGCTCTATATGAGCCGCATGGTCTACCGCACGGAGATGCCCAAGGACGTGGTGTTGGGGCGGTTCAACAATGCGGCCGAGCTCGCCATGGCGGAAGGCATCATCAAGAAGATGCCGGACTGGAACGACTTCATCCGTCCGCAAATCATGAAAGAGGCTGCCCCGGACCGCACCAGCGGCTGGTAGGACTGAGGTGTGGCTGCGGAATTTCTGGTCGCCCGCGACGTGAGCTACCAGTATCCCGGCCGGCGCGGTATCCAGCCGGTCTCGGTGCTGTCGGGCTTGAACCTCGCGCTGCTCGAAGGCGAGTTCTTCTGCCTGCTCGGCCCAAGCGGATGCGGAAAGACGACGGTGCTCAATTTGATGGCGGGCTTTCTGCGCCCCACGACCGGCGCGCTCACGCTCGCGGGGAGGCCGATCGACCGGCCGGGGGCGGACCGCACCGTGGTATTCCAGGGCGATGATGCCCTGTTCACGTGGCTGCGCACCATCGACAACGTGGCTTTCGGGCTGCGTATGCGCGGTCTCCCGCAGGAGAAGCGGCATGCCATCGCGCGCGAGTATCTCCATCTCGTGCACCTCGACGGCCAGGAGAGCAAATACCCGGGGGAGCTCTCGGGTGGCATGAAGCAGCGGGTGCAGATCGCGCGCGTGCTGGCGACCGATCCGCATATCCTGCTGATGGACGAGCCGTTCGGCGCCCTTGACGCGCAGACCCGCGGGCGGCTGCAGGATGAGCTGGTCGAGATCTGGCGCAAGACCGGCAAGACCATTGTGTTCATTACCCACGACATCGCCGAGGCCGTGCTGCTCGCCGATCGCATCGGGGTGATGACCAGCGGACCCGGCGCGCATCTCGGCGCGATGGTGCCGGTGGAGCTGCCGCGACCGCGGCGGCGCGGCAGTCCCGGATTCGGCGAGATGTGGGAGCGCATCAATACAATGATCGAGAGCGAGCAGGCGGACCTGTCATGACCGAGACAACTCACCATCCAACATCGGGAGCGCTGGCGTGGCTGCCTTTCCCGGATCTCCTGGGCAAGATCAAAGGCGATCACCTCATCTACGCCCTTTCCATCCTCAGCATGATCGTGCTGTGGCATGTGATAGCGACGAGCTTCTTCAAGCCGCAGTTCTTTCCCCCGCCGCTCTTGGTGCTCGCAACGGGCGAGGAGATGATCGCAAGCGGCGAGCTGTTCGAGCATATCGGGATCAGCCTGCAGCGCATCCTTACCGGCTTTCTGATCGGCAGCGCCATTGCCGCACCGGCCGGGCTGATCATGGGCTCGGTGCCGGTGGTGCGAGCGATCTTCGATCCCTATGCGCAGTTCTTCCGCTTCGTGCCGTCGCTCGCCTGGCTCACCCCCGTGGTGCTGTGGTTCGGCATCGGCGAGGTCTCGAAGATCCTGATCATCGTCTATACGACCGTGTTCATCGTGTTGATCAACACCATGGTCGGAGTGGCGCATATCGCGCCCAACAAGCTGCGCGCCGCCGCCTGCCTCGGCGCCACGCCGTTCAAGTCCTTCGTGCATGTGACCTTGCCGGCGACGCTGCCGTTCATCCTGACCGGCATGCGCCTTGCGATGGGCAACTCGTTTGCCACTGTCGTCGCTGCGGAGATGATCGCGGCCGACTCCGGTCTTGGCTATCTGATCTTCAACTCGCGGCTCTGGATGGCGACCGACAAGATCTTCATCGGCATCGTGTGCCTGGGCGCGCTCGGGCTGATGACCGACCGCTTCTTCCGCTATCTCGTCGGGCGTTTCGCGCACCAATACGGCCCAATCGAATAACGCTGGCGCCGGAAGGCAGGGCTTTCCGCCGTCATGCGCGGGCTTGACCCGCGCATCCATCTTGTTGCGAAAAGATGGATTGCCGGGTCAAGCCCGGCAATGACAATCGAGTCAACATGAGCGGGAATGCACTATAGGGACACGCATGCGATCCCATTCTATTTGGCTCGCAATCCTCATCGGCTCTACGATCGGGGGATTCATTCCTGAACTGTGGGGTGCGAGCGTGTTCTCTTACTCATCAGTGTTACTTAGCGGTGTTGGCGCGTTTATTGGTTTGTGGATTGGGTTCAGGATGGGGTAGGTTTTCACGCTCTACAGCGGGTTCCGGTGGTTCGGACTGTGCAGCACACGCGATATGCTCCCCTCCCCAGCCGAAGTCGGATTAATCCGACTTCGGCCAGATATATTGAAGAAGGCTGCTCCGCGCTTGCGTCGCAACCGGGTAGAGGGAGCCCCGAGCCTGCGGCGCGGTTTGCATCATTCGACCGGAAGGCGCTCTAGCAAGCGCCGATCTGCGCACCTACATCACGGGCGGTGCTACGTACCAACCCCGCGGAGGAGTGCCGTGTCTTTGCTTGCGCTGTTGCTCAATATCGCCTGGATCCTGTTCGGCGGCGCGTGGATGGCGGCCGGTTGGCTGCTCGCCGCCGTCATCATGGCGATCACCATCGTCGGCATCCCATGGGCGCGCGCCGCTTTCAACATCGCCGTATTCACGCTGCTGCCGTTCGGACAGAAGGCGGTCTCGCGGTCAGAATATACCGGCCAGGAGGACACCGGGACGGGGCCGCTCGGCTTTCTCGGCAACATCATCTGGCTGGTCCTCGCGGGCTGGTGGCTGGCGCTCGGCCATCTGATCACGGCTGTTCTTCTTGCCGTCACCATCATCGGCATCCCGTTCGCCTGGGCGCACCTGAAGCTTGCCGGCATCGCGCTCTGGCCGATCGGCAAGGTGATCGTGTTGGCCGACGACGCCCCGATGCAGTACGCGCGCCGATACTGATCTCGTTATTGCTCGGCTGGTCGGTTGCGCAGACTAAACCAACGCTGCCTCATGGAGGGGCTGCCGCGTGCGAGCCGGCGGCAGCAGGCCCAGCTCGCAGGCCTTGATCTGCAGGCCGAGGTACTTGGAGTAAATGCGGCATTGGGCGAAACTGCCTGCGATAAACCACAGGCCCGACTGCGCGGTGCGCGTGAACATGTTGCGCAACTCCTGCCCCTCGCCGAATCCCCAGATCGGGCCGACGCGGGCGGAGACTTCGTTGCCGAACAGTTTGCTGACGAGGTGCTCCTGGCCCTGGTAGCCGGTCGCCAGCACAATCAGATCCGCGGCAAGCAGTTCGCCGCTGCGCATCCGCGCTCCTTCGGCGATGAAGGCGGCGATATCTGAAAATTGCACCAGTCCTATCTCGCCTTTGACGATAAGATCGGAACAGCCGACATTGAAGTAATAGCCGCCGCCGCGGGTGAGGTACTTGAACTGCCAGCCCGTTCCGTCTTCGCCGAAATCGAGCTTGAACCCGACCCGCCTGAGCCCATCGAGCAGGTCCTGGTCGAGGTTCTTCGCCTGCTCGGTAAGGAGGATATGGCTTCTCCTTGCCAGCGGAAGCGGGATGGACGCCGTGATGAGATCGCAGTCCTCCAGCGGAGGTCCTTCGTCATAGAGCGCGTAGGGCAGCTGCGCGCTCGGCTCGACATTGACGATCAGGGTGGAGCTGCGTTGAACCAGCGTGACCTTTGCTCCGCTTGCGTGCAGGTCCTGTGCAATATCGTGGCCGCTGTTGCCGGAGCCGATGACCAGAGCTTTCTTCCCCCTCCACCTCTCGCCGTCGTCATATTGGCTGGAGTGCAGGATTGTGCCGCCGAAATTGCGCAGCGTCGGAATATCCGGAAGACTCGGAATCCCGCTGACCCCGGTGGCCATGACGACGTGCCGCGGGTGCATCTCCCGTTTGGTTCCGTCTGAGCGGCGGAGCGCCACAGACCATCGCCCCTCTTTTTCGTCGTAGGTGCCGCCTTCGAATTCAGTGGCCGTCCAATAGTTGAGCTCCAGGCTTTCCACATAAGCCTCGAACCAGGCGGCAAGCTTGTCTTTGGGAATATACGTCGGCCAGTTCGGCGGGAACGGCATGTACGGAAGGTGGTTGACGTGCACCTGGTTG
>DASXIG010000069.1:0-4275 GCA_036498105.1 Xanthobacteraceae bacterium
GTCACCCGCGACAAGGCGGGTAATGTGATCGAGGGAAATCCTGACAAAGTCACCGACGTCACCGATGTCTGGACGTTCGCGCGGGACCTGTCCTCGCGCGATCCGAACTGGAAGCTCGTGGCTACCGAGGCCGGTCAATAACGCGTAACTGGACACGGACCGGAGATGCGGCCCCGCCCTCAAGCCGAAACCAAGCGAAGTAGGTCTTTCCCGCCAGATCGGACGCGCATTTCCACACTCACCGCCGCAACCCTTCTGGGTGCAATACTGCACTGCGGACCTGGCAGCGCGGCACCACAGGATCCGCTGACACTGCCGGACAGCCAGCTCGAGCCGCTCGAGTGGTCCGCGGTCGACGGCTGGGCAGGCGATGATCACCTCGCTGCATTTGCCACTTACCAGGCAAGCTGCCAGGCATTGCGTCACATCACTCGCATCCAGGACCGCGGACCCATACTTGCAGCGATGTGGGAGGTGTGCCGCAAAGCGTTGCCCCTGCAACCAGCTGACGCCCAGAGCGCTCGCACTTTCTTCGAGCAGAATTTCGCGCCCATGCGCATTGCGCGGCTAGGCGAAAGCGCGGGTTTTGTGACGGGCTATTACGAGCCGATCGTCGAAGGTTCGCGCTTTCCCAGTCCCGAATTCCATGTCCCGTTATATAGACGGCCGCCGGATCTCGTCGCCGCCGGCTACAAACCGGGCTCTGCTCCCTTTCCCAACAGGGGTGCGCTGGTCGGCCGGCGCGACGTCAACAACCGTATCGTCCCCTATCACGATCGCGGCGCCATAGAAGCCGGGGCGCTCGATGGCCAGAAACTTGAAATCTGCTGGCTCAGGGATCCTTTCGATGCGCTTTCGATCCAGATCGAAGGCTCGGGACGCGTGATCCTGGAAGACGGCACGCCGCTGCGCGTCAACTACGACTCTCATAACGGCTTTCCCTACTCGGCGGTGGGGCGCGCGCTCATTGAGCGCAATCTCATTCCGCGTGAAGAGATGTCGATGCAGCGTGTTCGGGAGTGGATGGCGGCGCATCCGGATGAAGCTCCAACACTGCGTGCCGCCAATCGTTCCTATGTCTTCTTTCGCGTCACCGGGCTGTCGATGGATGGCGAGGCGGTGGGCGCGCAAGGGGTAGCATTGACGCCGGGCCGGTCCATTGCGGTTGACAGGCTGCACGAATACGGCACCCCGTTCTTCATCGAAGCTGATCTGCCCATCGAGAACGTAAAGGCTGCCGCACGCTTTCGCCGTCTCATGATCGCGCAGGATACGGGCTCCGCTATCGTCGGGCCGGCACGGGCCGACCTGTACTGGGGCGCTGGCGATGACGCGGCCCGCGTCGCCGGGCGTATTCGCCACTCTGCGCGCTTCGTGATGCTCGTTCCGCGCGACCTCGACCTGATCGCAGCCGGACACACTACGCCGTTGCCGCTCCCAAAGCCGAGCATTCCGGAGGTCGAGGCCAAGAAGGACAAGGCCAAGGACACGGACAAGCCCAAGAACGCGGCCAATGCCGACAATGATGCGCGAGCAGCGAAGAAAGCACCTCGACACGCTGGTCCGGCGCGACCCCGGTACCGGTATTATTATCCGTTATGAAATCGGATGCAGACAACGGGCGACGCCGCAAGCTGGCAGATGAGGACCGTGTGCTCTGGGATCGCCTGACGCGCTCGGTCAAACCCCTGCGGCCAAGAATCGCCCCGCCAACTACCCGGCCGAGCCCTCCCGTATCCCTATCGGTACGGCCGGTCCTGCCCACGGAAATTCGTCCTGCAGCACCTCTGGCGCCGGTCGGAGCATTGGATCGCCGGCAAAAGAAACGCCTTGCCCGCGGAATGGCCGCGCTCGATGCGCGACTCGATTTGCATGGCAAGACGCAAGGGCAAGCACATGCTTTGCTGCTGCGCTTCCTGCGCGGCGCGCAAAGGGACGGCGCCAGATTCGTTCTGGTGATTACCGGCAAAGGCGCCCCTCGCGATCATTTTTTCGCCGAGCGCGCTGGTGCGACCGGAGTGTTGCGCAGGCAAGTGCCGCTCTGGCTCAAGCTGCCTGAGTTTCGTGCCTATGTGAGCGCCTGCGAGCCAGCCGATACGGCGCACGGCGGAGAGGGCGCGCTCTACATCCGCATCCGCCGTCAGCGCCATTCGCGTTCATGATCCTGGGCTCGCTCCCCTCCTGAAGGGGTTGAGGATGCTGACTCCGGTAGGCTCGAAGTCTGACACGTTACGTGTGACAACAGTCAGCCCATGTTCCAGCGCCGTCGCGGCAATCATGAGATCGGCGTTGTAATTGCCGAGAGCCGCACTCAACCGACCCCAACGCCGTGCCGTTTGCGGTGTCGAGCAAGAACATCAGGCCTCGAAATCGCGCGGCTGCACTTGGACGCGCTCAAAGTCCTCACCGCCCTTAGGTATGGCGAGCAGCATATCGACAAAGGACGGCGCCCGTGCTCGTTCAACTTTTCGCAAACGCTCGTACTCAGTTACGTCGATGATGACTGCAACTGGTGTGCCGTGTTTTGTGACCGTCTGTGGCTTGCGCCGTGCCGCTTCGACGACTTCGCTGAAGCGATTCTTCGCGTCCTGGATCGACCACCGTTGTTGGGTCATTGCGATTTGTTCCTAGCCAGAAATTCTAGCTAGAATATGCGGCCTTCATGTCAACGATCAAGAGCGTCAGCCCATCGGGACGTCATCATGGACCACCGTTTCGTTGAGACGCCTGGTGAGCGTCTCGATGCGCTCGGCCGCCGCATTGAGCGCGGCCACGATGGCCGTATGCGTAGTCTGCGCGCGGTCGGCCGAAGCCACCGCACCATCCTGCAGCTTGGCGAGCTCCGTCTCCATCCGTTGCAGTCGCTGCTTGGTGTCGGAAAGCTCATCGGAGAGCGTGAGCGCTGCCATGACGGTCAGTCGGGTGTCACCGATCTCGCCGAAACGCGTGCGCAGGCGCGAGATACGCTGATCGAGGTCCTCGGCCAGACGCACGAGATGGGCTTCCTCCCCCTCCTCGCAGGCCATGCGGAACTGGCGTCCATTGATGGTAACATTGACCTGCGGCATGGCTGTCGCGCGCGTGGGGGTGAGCCCGCAGCTCAAGGCTCAGCGCTTGTGAGCAGGCTGCGGATAGTAGCCATTGCCACATCGAGCCGCCGCGCGACCTCGCGGTTGAGCGCCTCGAGCGACTTGGCGCGGGCGGCGGAGGCATCAAGCTCGGATGCAAGCTTTGAGCGGTCCGCGGCGGAGGCGTGCAGCTGTCCAGTCAGCGTTTGCTCTCCCCGATCTGCCGATTGCCGCCGTTCCACCGCCGCCGCGAGCGCATCCAACGCAAGCGCAAGGCGCTTGCTAGCAACCTCAACCGGACTTGGTTCACTCATTGCGGCAAAAACTCGACCGATCGCCCATGCCGGGAGCGGCAAAAATTCGTCGCGACAGCAAACAGTTGGAAAATGATGCTTAGGTTATTCCGCGGCTTGGCGTCAATCTACCCGTGGAGAGGCAGGGGCGCACTGCGTAAATTGACTCCCACTACCCGCATGGTAGAGCCTCCTCAACAACCCATTTGGGGCGAATGAGCAATCCTAAGGCAACCCTCGCCACCGCCGGGGCGGTCGCCGTGCCGTTCACCGATACGCCTGCCGACGACCGCAAAGCCTTGCTGCGCGCCTCCCATGAACGTATGGCGAACGCCATCCGGGTGCTCGCCATGGACGCGGTCGAGCAGGCGAAATCGGGACATCCCGGACTGCCGATGGGCGCGGCGGATATTGCGACGGTGCTGTTTACGCGCTTTCTGAAATTTGACGCCGCCGATCCTGGCTGGCCCGACCGCGACCGCTTCGTATTGTCAGCCGGACATGGCTCGATGTTGATATACGCCCTCCTGCATCTCCTCGGCTACGAGAGGATGAGGATCGAGGAGATCAAGCACTTCCGCCAATTGGGCTCGCTAACGCCCGGGCACCCCGAGAACTTCATCACCCCAGGTGTGGAGACGACGACGGGGCCGCTGGGACAAGGGCTCGGCAATGCGGTGGGGATGGCTTTGGCAGAGCGTCACCTCGCGGCCGTGTTCGGCGGCGAGGTCGTGGATCATCATACCTACGTGCTGGCCTCCGATGGCGATCTCATGGAGGGCCTGAGCCAGGAGGCGCTTGCGCTCGCCGGCCATCTCAAGCTCAACAAGCTGATTGTGCTTTTCGACGACAATCGCATCTCCATCGATGGGCCGCTCGCGCTCGCCGATTCGGTCGATCAGGTGAGCCGGTTC
>DASXIG010000070.1:0-1695 GCA_036498105.1 Xanthobacteraceae bacterium
ATCGTTGGATCCCGGTCAGATGCGGGCGGCGCGGTCGCTCGGAATGACATACGCGCTGGCGATGCGCCGCATCATCCTGCCGCAGGCGCTGCGCCGCGTGCTTGCGCCGATCACGAACGAATCCATCACGTTGCTGAAGAATACCTCGCTGGTATCGACCATTGCGCTCGGCGACCTGCTGCGCGCAGGGCTCGAGGTGATGAGCTGGAAGGCGAATACTTTCAGCCCGTTTGCAGGCGTCGCTCTCTGCTATCTCGCGCTCACATTGCCGCTGCTGGCGCTCAACAACTTTCTCGAGCGGCGCTACCGGGTAACATGAGCGGCGGGGAAGCCGGCAGCGCGGCGAAAACGTCCGAGCTCGCGATCAGGGGGTTGGTGAAGAGTTTCGGAGCCCAGCCCGTGCTGCGCGGGATCGACCTCGACGTCGGATCCGGCGACGTGGTCGTGGTGGTCGGCCCGTCCGGATCGGGCAAGAGCACGCTGCTCAACTGCATCAATTTCATCGAGCCGTTCCAGCAGGGCACGATCCGCGTCGGCGGGCAATCGGTGGGGTACAAGGTCGATGCCGCGACGAGGCGGCGCGTTCGTCAGCCCGAGATCGAGCTCAATGCCCTGCGCGCCCGGATCGGAATGGTGTTTCAGCATTTCAACCTGTTTCCGCATATGACCGTGCTCGGCAACCTCATCGAAGCGCCGGTGCACGTACGCGGGCACAAACGCGAGGACGCGATCCTGCGCGCGCGCCGGCTGCTCGCGCGCATCGGGCTCACAGCCAAGGAGAACGCCTATCCCTCCGAGCTCTCGGGTGGACAACAACAACGGGTCGCCATCGCCCGTGCTCTGGCGATGGATCCCGAGGTCATGCTCTTCGACGAAGTGACCTCCGCGCTCGACCCCGAGCTTGTCGGCGAGGTGCTCGCGGTCATGCGTGATCTTGCAAACGACGGCATGACGATGCTGGTGGTGACGCACGAGATGAGTTTTGCGCGCGATGTCGCCGACCGGGTCGCCTTCATGGACGACGGCCTCATCGTCGAGGAGGGCGAGCCGGAGCGGTTCTTCACGCAGCCCGAAAGCGCCCGCGCCCGCGAGTTCCTGCGCCGGCTCCTCGACAAGTAATTATCCCTGCCCCAGATCGCGTTCGGTTTCCTTCCAAGGCGCGATGCGCTTTTGCAGGGCAGCAACCAAGGCCGTCAGGCCATAGCCGAGCACCACCAAAACGAAAATCGGCACGAACATTTCCGCCGTCCGAAAGTTGCTTGCGTGCCGGATGAGGAGGCCGCCCAGCCCGGTCTGGGCCGTAAAGAACTCGCCGACCACGAGGCCGACAATGCCGCGGCCGATCGACAGCCGAAACCCGGCCATCACGAACGGCACGATGGCGGGCGCGATGACATGCCGGGCAATCTGGAATTCCGATGCCTGCATGGAGCTCGCGGGCTCAATGAGCTCGGGGCCGACCGTGGCCACCCCCGCATAGGTGTTTTTTATGATGGGGAAGATCGCCAGCAGCACGACGATTGCCACCTTGGGTGCGACGTAAAGCCCGAGCCAGAGCGACAGCACGGGCAGAAGCGCCACCGTCGGGGTCGCGTAAAGGCCGTTGACGTAGGGAGAGAGCGCCCAATCGAGCCGGGCATAACGCCCCATGAGCAGCCCGAGAGGAACCCCGAGGAACACGGAGATGGCGAGGCC
>DASXIG010000071.1:0-7161 GCA_036498105.1 Xanthobacteraceae bacterium
CCGTCGTGACGAGGAGCGTGAGCAGCCACGCGAGGTAATAATAGCGGGCGGCGGGCGCATAAAAGATGCCGACACATTGCTGCACCAGCGTAGCCAGCGCCGTGAGGCGCAGCCACGGATCGACGTCTTTCCATAGCGCCATGCGGACGACCACCACGAGCGCGGCGGCATTCACCGGCACCATCAGATAGGATTCGGAGGGCCCTGCCAGCCAGCCTCCGAGCTGCCGCACGGCGCGTGCGACGTGCTCGCCTGCGAGGTCGAAATGCATGAGCTCCGCGAGCGCCGCAAAATACGCGGAAGGCGGCATGACCAGCGCACCGGGATGGGCGGCGGTGGTGGTGAACAACACCACCGCGCCGCCGTAGAACCAGTTGTGCACCGCTGCCGCGAGCACGGGCAGAAAACCGACGCAGAGGCCGCCCACACGCCGATATTGCCGTTGCCAAAGCGCGGCAAGGCCGCCGCCCGCCAGCAGTATCCCCGCGGCGGGCGCGATATTCGGCCGCACCAGCAGCGCCAGCGCAAACAGGAAGCCGGCGCCGCATCCGACGCCGAATGCCGCGCGCGGTCCCCTCGGGCTGCGCCCCACCAGAAGAACAAACCCCGCCAGAAAAAGGACATAGGCCGCGGGATCGGCGAAGCCGCGCGCGGCCCACTTGACGTATTGCACGAGACTCGAGCCGAAGAGCACGCCGATCGGAATGGCGACAAATATGGCCGCGATCGCCAGCGCCCATTGCGGCGGCAGAAATCGGCGGCAGGCGGCCCACACCAGAAACGGCAGCAGGAGGACGAGCGAGAGATAGCCGAGGTAGCTCTCGCCGAAGATCATGTGCTCGAGCGCGCGCAGGTAGCGCATGCCGGGGGTGAAGTAGAACACCTGCTCTCCGCCCTCGAGCGCGCCCGCGATATCGCCGGTGAGGAGGCGGCGCAGCATGATCCGCGCCAGTCCGTCATACACCAGCCCGTCGTCGCCGGAATCGAACGGCCGCACGCCGCCGATGAAGCTCGCATCATTGAGCAAGACGACAACCAGGCTTGCGGCGATGAGCGCGAAGGCCACTGCGCTCCGGCGATAGTTCCAGCGTGCCAAGAGCCCGATCACCATCGCCGCGGAGATCAAGCTGAGCAGAGGCTCCCGGAGCTGGGCCAATCTGATCCGACCACTGGCCTCAAGGCGCATCGCGAGCGGCGGCTCCTGTTTGATGGCGACGCCGAAGATGCGCCGGCCAATATCTTCGGATGCGAGCCTGCGGCATTCCATGTCCGGATGCGATATGGCTTCGAACCGCCCCTCCGGCCCTTCCCACAGCACCTCGCCGCGCCAGCATAGGAGGCTGCCGACGAACTGCGCAGGAAAGCGATACATGACGAACCACGGCATCGTGAGCCGCCAGCGATGCAGAAAGCCGGAGATGCGGCCGTCACGAGCGGCGCGATCGATATCGCTGACGCGGGAGTTCCAGTTGTAGCCTTTCTCGTTGATGAAGCCGAGCCGAAGCCACACCGGATCGGCAAACCCGATCCCAGTAACGCGGCGCGACTCCAGCGCGTCCTGATCATAGATCGCGTCGGCCGAGAAGGCGTAAGCCGAATCCGGAAATGCCTCGCCGCGCCAGCAGCCGTCCACGCCGGGATCACAGCGATGCTGCGGCGGGTATTTCGCATTGAACTCCGCGCGCATAAGCTCGAAGACGGCTCTGGGCAGCGATCGTTCAAGCGCGCCACCCGGACCATCGATCAAAAAGACATTGTGACCTTCGTCAATGCGCAGTGCCGCAAAGAGGATCTGTCCGATGACAGAGGCAAGCACGGCAGTGACGGCAATGAGCCACGCTATGCGGTTTCTGGATAGAGAACCGCAAAAAATGCCAACAGCGCAGAGGACGAGAACCGCGTAGCGTGACAGATCGTTGAGCGGCAGCCCAAGCGCGGCGATTACGAGCACCAGCGCGCCGAGCTTGGCCCAGGATTGGGCCGAGCGCTCCGTCCCTCGCCCTGAAAGCGGGAGGTATTCCGCCGGTTGCTGCACCGCTGAGGCTTACGGCTGGGGACCGTCGTAGCCCTCGACGATGACTAGCTCAGCCTCCGACTTGCCGACGCGAAGCTGCCGCGCCTTCTCATATTCGGGCGAACGATAGCATGCCTGCGCGGTCGCATAGTCTGGAAACTCGAGCACCACGATGCGGGAGCGCAGCTTGCCTTCCACGCGTTCCGACGTGCCGCCGCGAACCAAAAATTTCGCGCCGTATTTGCGGAACGGCTCTGCGTTTGCCGCGACATAGGCCTTATAGCCGTCCGGGTCGGTGATATCGACGGTCGCGATCCAATAAGCTTTCGCCATTCATCCCTCCTCGAGCACGGGACCTGCGGTTGTCAGACCGCATCCTCCGCGGCGGCGATCTCGGCCACGATCGTCTGCGCCGCCGCCTTGGGATCGCGCGCCATGACAATGGGCCGCCCCACCACCAGATGGTCGGCGCCGGCGCATACGGCAGCGGCAGGCGTCATGACGCGTTTCTGATCGCCGGTCTCGCTCCCCACCGGCCGTATGCCGGGAGTGACCAGGACCATCGCTTTTCCCACGATGGCGCGTAACGCCGCTGCTTCCTCCCCGGAGCACACGAGACCGTCCATGCCCACGTCGCGGGCCTGTGCTGCACGTTCCTCGGCGAGCTCGGCAACCGTAAAATCGTATCCCGCGGCGGCGAGATCCGCGTCGCTGTAAGACGTGAGCACGGTCACGGCGAGCAGGCGCAGGTCCGATCCGGTACGGGCATCGACTGCGGCATGCATGGTCTGCGGGTAGGCGTGCACCGTGAGAAACGAGGCACCCGTCCGCGCTACGCTTTCAACCCCCTTGGCCACGGTATGGCCGATGTCATGCAGCTTGAGGTCGAGGAAAATGCGCTTGCCGGCGCCGGCGAGCGCGCGCGCGAGGTCTATGCCGCCCGCAAACGCGAGCTGGTAGCCGATCTTGTAGAAGGAAACCGTCTCGCCGAGGCGCGTAACCAGCGCCTCCGCCTCGGCCACGGACGGCACATCGAGCGCGACGATCAGCCGTTCGCGCGGATCAAGCTTCACGGGCTCTCACTTACCTTCCGGCGAACAGGTTTGCGGCATCGATCAGCTTTCGCACCAGAGATTTGAGCTCGGCGGCCGCCCGGGGGTCCCTGAGCTCGTCCATATCGTCGAACGCCTGCTCGGCATTGGCGACCGACACCTGCTCGGGCAGCACCAACGCGCGGCAACCCACCGCCAGCGCCTGCCGCAACGCCGATAATGCCTGCACCGCGCCGGAGCGTCCAGGCGATGCCCCGCCCAAGGCGAACACCCGGTTCTGATAGGCCGCCAGCGCGGGCTCGCCGCCTTCGCGGACGGAGGCGACCCAGTCGAGCATGTTCATGATCAGTGGAGCGATGGAGGCGCTGTATTCAGGACTGGCAATGAAGACCCCGTGATGGGCGCACATCAGCTGCTTCAATCTGACCGCATTGAGGGTCGGCGGGAATTCCTCGGCCAGCTCGGCATCGTACATCGGCAGCGGATAATCAGAGAGCGAGATGCGCGTAACGTCGGCATCCGCGAGGGTGAGCTCCTTGGTGATGAGCGCCGCGAGCCTGACATTGGGCGACTTGGCCGAGAGCGAGCCGGGAATCACCAGAATCTTGGGCATGGACTGGGAGCGCGTCGCATGTAGCCGAGTTCACGCGGCCGACCGAACGTCTATCTTGACCTGCAGACCCGCGCGCGACGCCAAGATCATCAACGTATCAAGGGAGAATTTGTTGATCTTCCCGTGCAGCAGGTCATTGAGGCGAGGCTGGGTGATGCCGAGCCGGCGTGCAGCCCGTGCCTGTGTCGTGTCCCAGCTGTGCACCTGGTCTTTGATCGCGATCATGACATTCGGATATAGACCGACAAGACGTAATGAAAGCCGTCAGGCTCTGCGATAGACCCAGACCCGCGCCGGCGGAATGTTCATCCATACGCGTTCGGAGCTTTCCGCCGACACGCGGTCGAGGCGCGTCGGGATGGGCGGCACGGTGTTGTAGGTGAACTGTACGAACGGTGCGCCTGCCGACATCAGGGCGAAGGCTTCGAACAGAAGCCGCAGGCGCGTTCTCATCGGCTTGGTGAAAAGGGGCAGGCCAGAGACGACCGCAGCCGCCGGCTTCTGCAACAGGCCCGGGAGGAGCGATTTGAGACCGTAGGCGTCGCCCTGCACTATGGTGGCAGCGGGGTAGCGCCTTCTCAGCAGCCGGCAGAAAGTGGGATCAAATTCGACCAGAACCAGTCGCCTGGGATCGATGCCCTGGGCGACGAGCGCATCGGTGATCGCGCCAGTGCCGGGGCCGAGCTCCACGACGGCGCCCGGTGCGTTCGGATCGACATAGGCGGCGATGGTGCGCGCGAGCGCTTTGCTCGACGGGGTGACAGCTCCCAGAGACAAGGGCTTCTCGAGCCACGTGCGGATGAAGCGCACATCGTCATCGAGGGATTCGAAGCTTTGCTCGAACTTGCGCCGGTGCTGCTCGAGCCGCCGCTCGAGTTTTTGTTCGAACGCCCCCCTGCTTGCTTCGAGGCGCTGGATTTGTTCCTCGATCTTTCGTCCGAGCACAACCTTGTGCAATTCGAAAATGCGTTTCTGCTTTTCGAATTCTCTTTCAAGAAGCTGAAGTGCGGGGAGTTGCATCTTACGGTGGCGGAACGCGGCAACGCGACCTGTAATGGGTAAAGCCCTCTGCCGCGGCGGTCAAGCGGCTACCGTCTCAGGGCTGCCCGGAACGGCCCAGAAACTCCTTCACCTTGCCGAAGAATCCGGAGGACTCCGGCTGCGTATCCCGCGATGATAACCGCTCGAATTCGGCCAGGAGCTCGCGCTGGCGCTTGGTGAGCTTCTGCGGAGTCTCGACCAGAACCTGGATGTACATGTCGCCTGTCTGCTTAGAACGCAGCACCGGCATGCCCTTGCCGTGAACGCGGAACCGCCTGCCGGATTGCGTACCCTCCGGCACCTTCACACGCGTATTGGTCCCGTCAATGGTCGGCACTTCGAATTCCCCGCCCAGTGCCGCCGTCACCATGGAGATCGGCACCCGGCAGTGGAGGTCGGCGCCCTCCCGTTGAAAGAACCCATGACCCGCGATGGAGAGGAAAATGTAGAGATCGCCCGCCGGGCCAGTGCGTACACCAGCCTCGCCTTCGCCTGCGAGCCGGATGCGAGTCCCGTCCTCGACCCCGGCGGGAATATTGACGGAGAGGGTCCGCTCGCGCGTGACCCGCCCGGAGCCGGAGCAGGAGTGACATGGACTCTCGATCACCTGGCCGCGCCCCTGACAGCCTGGGCAGGTCCGTTCCAGGGTAAAGAAGCCCTGCGCATGGCGGATGCGGCCTTGGCCGCCGCAGGTCGGGCAGGCCTTCGGCCTCGTCCCCGCCTTGGCGCCGGAGCCGGAGCAAGCCTCGCAGGTCACGGAAGTGGGGATGCGGACCTGTGCAGCTTTGCCCGCATAGGCTTCCTCGAGCTTGATCTCCATGTTGTAGCGCAGATCGGCACCGCGCTCGCGACCGGAGCGCGCCCGCCCTGTTCCCATGCCGAAAATGCCTTCGAACAGATCGGAGAATGCCGAGCCGAAGTCAGCGCTGAACCCGGCGGGGCCACCCGGTCCCCCATGCTCGAATGCGGCATGACCAAATCGGTCATAGGCCGCCCGCTTGTCCGAATCCTTGAGAATCTCGTACGCTTCGTTGATCTCCTTGAAGCGAGCCTCGCAGGTCTTGTCGCCTGGATTGCGGTCGGGGTGCCATTTCATGGCGAGCTTCCGGAAGGCGGCTTTCAACTCCCCTTCCTCGGCGCCGCGCTCGACCCCAAGAATTTCGTAGAAGCAGCGCTTGGCCATTCGCGCATCCGCTCGCATGGTATCCGTCACTGAATCATCCCCAATATATGCTTACCCAGCCTGCTTCAAAAACGTGCACCCCCGGTTACTGAACCGGGGGTGTGCGTGTCGGGCCAAGCGCAGCATGCGCGCTTCCGCAGCATCAAGCCGATTTCTTGTTCTTCTTGTCATCGTCGACCTCGGTGAACTCCGCGTCGACCACATCCTCTTTCTTGCCGCCGTCGCCACCCGTTCCAGCGCCCGGTCCGCCAGGATCGCCCGCGCTTTCCTGCCCCTGCTTGTACATCGCCTCGCCGAGCTTCATGGAGGCTTGCGCCAGTGTATTCGTCTTGGCCGTGATCGCGCCGGCATCGTTGCCTTTCAACGCTTCCTTGAGATCGGCAATGGCATTTTCGATCGCCCGCCGGTCGCCGTCGCCGATCTTCGACCCGTGCTCGGCGAGCGCTTTCTCGGTCGAGTGGATCAGAGCCTCCGCCTGGTTCTTGGCCTCGACCTGCGCCTTCCGTTGCTTGTCCTCCTCGGCATGAGCCTCGGCATCCTTCACCATACGCTGAATGTCAGCCTCGGTGAGGCCGCCCGACGCCTGGATGCGGATCTGCTGCTCCTTGCCAGTACCCTTGTCCTTGGCATGGACGTTCACAATGCCGTTGGCGTCAATGTCGAACGTCACCTCGATCTGGGGTACGCCACGCGGCGCCGGCGGTAATCCGACCAGATCGAACTGGCCCAACAGCTTGTTGTCGGCGGCCATCTCGCGCTCGCCCTGGAAGACCCGGATGGTCACGGCGCCCTGATTGTCCTCGGCGGTGGAGAAGACCTGGCTCTTCTTGGTCGGGATCGTCGTATTGCGGTCGATCAGCCGCGTGAACACGCCGCCCAAGGTCTCGATGCCGAGCGAGAGCGGGGTGACGTCGAGCAGGAGCACGTCCTTGACGTCGCCCTGGAGCACCCCGGCCTGAATCGCCGCGCCCACAGCAACCACCTCGTCCGGGTTGACGCCCTTGTGCGGCTCTTTCCCGAACAATTGCTTCACGACCTCCTGCACCCGCGGCATGCGAGTCATGCCGCCGACCAGGACCACTTCATTGATCTCGGCCGCGGACAGACCGGCATCCTTGAGCGCCAGGCGGCAGGGCCCGACCGTCTTCTGCACGAGGTCATCCACCAGCGCCTCGAACTTCGCGCGGGTGAGCTTCATGGTGAGGTGCTTGGGACCCGACGCGTCAGCCGTGATGAACGGCAGATTGATCTCGGTCTG
>DASXIG010000072.1:0-2607 GCA_036498105.1 Xanthobacteraceae bacterium
GACGTCACCGCTGACAGAAGCACTGCCATCGCGACGCGCTTGAGGTATTGTCCGATCATTGCCTGAAAGGTTCCCGTGTCGACCCGAGCGCCTCGATAGTCGGGTAGAAAGTACCATGACCCTTCCGATCGAAATCGATCGTTTCTGCCTGACGCTCATCCGTGAAGCGCCCGACGCGATCATCTTTGCCGATGCCGAGGGCGTGATCCGCTTCTGGAACCGCGGCGCGGAACGGATCTTCGGTTTTGCCGAAGCAGAGACCCTCGGGCAAAGCCTCGACATCATTATTCCCGATAATCTGCGGGCGCGCCACTGGGCAGGCTTTTCGGCAACGATGCGGAGCGGAAGCACGCGTTACGGCTCCGATGAGATCCTGGCGGTGCCGGCGCTGCGAAAAGACGGCAAACGTATCTCGATCGAGTTTACGATCGTGCCGTTCCGCGACAACCACGCCCGGATAATCGGAATCGCCGCGATGTTGCGCGATGTAACGGCACGATTTGAGGAAATGAGGGCACTGCGGCGCCAAGTCGCCGAGCGGGTCCGGGACGTGAGCAACCCCAGCAACTAGCTGTGCGATGGCTTGCGGCCGCAGCCGGCCATCTCCGGCACCGTTAGGCCAACTCCGCTTCGGATCTGCTAATCTTAACTCGAGACGAATTTCGATCGAGGATCACGATGGCTGCACCGGCCGAGGCTCAACCCGGCTCCAGCTCACCAAGCCTCAGCGCGCGAGAGCGCGCTACAGGGTTCTGCCGGCGCTACGGGCTGCGCGTGCCGATATTGCAAGCACCCATGGCCGGCGCCTGCCCGGCCGGCTTGGCAAGCGCGGTAGCAAATGCCGGCGGCATGGGCGGGTTTGGGGCGCTGACCACATCACCCGACGGGATCGCCGACTGGGTCCGGGAGTTCCGCGACCAGAGCAATGGCGGATTTCAGATCAACCTGTGGATCCCCGACCCGCCTCCGGCTCGCGATTCCGAGCACGAGCGCGAGGTGCGGGAATTTCTCGGAAAATGGGGCCCGTCCGTGCCGGCGGAAGCCGGGGATGCCGCGCCGCTCGACTTTGCCGCGCAATGCGAAGCACTGCTCGCTGCGGCGCCGCCTGTGGTGTCCTCGATCATGGGGCTATTTCCGGAGAAATTCATCGCCGAGATGAAAGCTCGCGGCATCGCCTGGTTCGCCTGTGCGACGACCCTCGCCGAAGCCCGCGCGGCGGTAGCAGCAGGCGCCGACGCGATCGTCGCGCAAGGTTCGGAGGCCGGCGGCCACCGCGGCGCCTTCGATGCCGCGGCTGCGGAGCGTCAATCCGTGGGGCTGTTTGCTCTGGTGCCGCGCCTTGCCGACAAATTGGCAGTACCGATCATCGCCACCGGCGGAATCGGTGATGCACGGGGGATCGCTGCAGCCTTGACCTTGGGCGCCAGCGCGGTGCAGATCGGCACTGCCTTTTTGCGCTGCCCCGAAGCCCAGACCAACCCGGCCTGGGCCGATGCGCTGACCGAAGTGGAGCCGGAAGCGACAATGCCAACGCGGGCTTTCTCCGGACGCCTGGGCCGCGCGATTGCAACCGACTATGTACGCGCCGCTGCTGCTCCCGGCGCGCCATCGCCGGCACCCTACCCGGTGCAGAGAGCGCTTACGGGAGCGATGCGCGACGCGGCCGGCAGGTCGCGCGATGTCCATCGGATGCAGGCATGGGCAGGCCAAGCGGCGGCATTGGCGCGGGCAGAGCCCGCGGGTGAACTGGTGCTTCGCCTCTGGCGGGAGGCAGAAGCCTTGCTGCCGGTGGGCTAGGCAATCCGCACGCCCACTGTGTCGCCATGAGCGAACTTCTTCCACCGCAGGAAGCGCATTGGCCGGAAGACGCTATTTTCACCATCGGGCATTCTACGTTGCCGATCGAGCGCTTTGTCGTGGTGCTGCAAGCCTATGGCATCGAACGGCTCGCGGATATCCGCACAATACCCCGCTCGCGCCATAATCCACAATTTAACGACACCGCCTTGGCCAATAGCCTGACAGCCCGGCATCTCGAATATGTGCATATTAAAGCGTTGGGTGGTCTGCGGCGCCCCAGCAAAGACTCTCCCAATACTGGCTGGCGTAACGAAGCCTTTCGCGGCTTCGCCGATTATATGCAAACCCAGGAGTTTCAGGACGCGCTCGAAGCACTCTTTCAGATGGGACACGAGAAACGAGTTGCGATCATGTGCGCCGAAGCGGTGCCGTGGCGCTGCCACCGCTCGCTGGTGGCCGACGCGCTCAACGTGCGCGGGATGCCGGTCGTCGAAATTTTATCGGAGAGCAGCTACCGGATGCACACGCTGACACCCTTCGCGCAGGTGGAAGGATTGCGAATTACCTATCCACCTGACCAGGCTGCGTTACTGTAGTGGTTTATGTGCTCGGTCGGTCTGATCGGATACAACAGTCCGCAGGGATCTGGGAGGAATGGTATGGCTGACCGCGTTGTCACGGTAACGGCGAGATGCAGAGAGTTGGCGAAGTCGAACCGTGTTTCATGCGACGGCAACCGCATCTTGCCGGGCGGCTGCTTCGGCTCTGCCGCATCTTTGAGCAATTGATCGAAGGCCTTTGACGGCG
>DASXIG010000073.1:0-5841 GCA_036498105.1 Xanthobacteraceae bacterium
GTCCTCGATCTCGATCTGCCGGTGATCGAATGGGCGAAGGAGGAAGGCATTGCCGACGAGGAGCTAAGGTCGCGCATCGAGCGCCGCGCCGACGAGCACATGGCCGCCAAGGTGGCGCAATGGGGCGCCGACGTGATGCGCTATGTCGAGAAATCGATTCTGCTCCAGACGCTCGATCACCTCTGGCGCGAGCACCTCGTCATGCTCGAGCATCTCCGCCAGGTCATCGGGCTGCGCGGGTATGGGCAGCGCGACCCGCTCAACGAATACAAAGCCGAAGCCTTCAGTCTCTTTGAGGCAATGAGCACCGGTCTGCGCGAGGCGGTCACCGCCCAATTGATGCGGGTGGAAATCAGGACGGCTCCGCCCGAGGAGCCCGCAGCTTTGCCTTACATGGAGGCGCACAAGATCGACCCATCGACCGGGGAGGATGAGATGGCGCTGGCGCGCGCCGGTGCGGTTACGCTGGCCCGGCACGGCATCACCGCCTCCGCCCTGGCCGAGGACCGAAATCCCAAGGATCCGGCGAGCTGGGGCAAGGTCGGTCGCAACGAGGCCTGCCCCTGCGGCTCAGGCAAGAAATACAAGCATTGTCACGGGCGGTACGCCTGAATTACTGCTGCCAGCTTCCAAAGCGATCGAAAACCCCTGCGGGAGCGCTGGGCGCAGTGCCGGTGAGCTGACTCGTAGCGCTCGCCGACTTGGCTTCAGCCTTGGTTTCAGCCTTGGGTTCCGGCTCGCCATCTGCTTGTTGCCGCGGAGCCGGGGACTGTGGCTTTGCCGCCACGATCTTCGAATTTTTGCTGTCCGGGGCCTGACCGTCCGGTTTCCGGGGATTCTTTGCGGCGGTCCGGGGCGGATTCGGGGGGTTCGAAGCCGGAGTCTGTGTTGGGCCCGGCTGCGCATTCTGCTCATTGCTCTTGGAGCCGAACAGTTTGCTGAAAAACCCTTTCATGCCGCCGGAATCTGCGGCGGACGCCACCTGCACCGGAGCAGGCCTGGATTCCGCCGATGCAAGACCAAACGTGCTACCGGTCGCATCCGATTGCGCCGGCGGGTTGACGTGGGCTGGAATCGTGCCTGCGTTCGTGCGGATGGTGGCGCCCGGTCCGCCCTGCGATTTCACCGCTGCAAGGAAGGTCGGATTCATGCCGCCGTCCACACCCATCCTGGCGGGTACGGTTGCGGTTCCCCGACTGACCAGCTCCGTCGTCTGAGTCTCGTCACGGCGCTGCTTCTCACGCACCGCGGACGCAATCTCTTGCGGTACCGTGTAGGCGGGGCAGCTCTCCGCAGGGCTGAATTTGCGCGAGGATTGTGCGTTGAACACGTAGTGCTTGTCGCAGACATCGACCTTCGGCTCGAGCCGCGTAACCTCGAAATGGTCGTATCCCTGCTTGAGCATCTTCCAGAACGCGATGTGCGGGGAGTTACGATGTTTCGCCAGGTTGAGGGGCGTCATGTGGAATGGATAGGCCTGAATCTGGAATGACTTTTGGCCGCCGAAGAAGGACTCCCGCGCGAGCGAATAGATTTCGGCAATCTGCTCATCGGTCATCGCGTAGCATCCGCGCGAGGAGCAATCGCCGTGGATCATCAGGAATTCGCCGGACCGTCCATTTGCCCTGTCATAGGCGTTCGGAAAGCCAGTATTGATCGCGAGGTAATAGTTCGAATTCGGATTCATCAGGGCGGGCGTGATGGTGTAGAACCCCTCGGGCGCCTGACGGTCGCCTTCCCTGACTTTGGGGCCCAACTCACCCGACCAGCGGCAGATCGGGTAGGTCCGCAGCAGCGCGAAGCGGCCGGTCCTATCCTCCTTCCAGACCTCCAGCTCGGATTCTTCCTTGAAGATACGAACCAGAATGGGCGATTCCTTCGCCATATTCCGGCTCTCCAGGTCCGCCAGGATGCGCTCGGAGAGGGGCTGCATATGCCGGCCGCTGACCCCGGGGGTGCTGTCGGTATCGCAACCGGCAAGCGCCATCCCGGCCGCAATTGCTGCGGACGCGACAAGCGAACGCGCCAAAGAAGGACGATTCAACGCCGAACCCCCAGCCGACAGGCTTCCCCAAGCCCTTCTTCCGCCCAAACGTCTACCCGCACGGAGCCGCCATCGCAAGGCCGTGGCGGACACACACTCGAACTCAATCAGCAGCCAAGCGGACCCAAACTGCCAATTATTAAGGCAGGCAGTGCAACGCCAAGACTTTACTATACCAAGACTTTGTTAAGACACGACTTGGGTAAGATCAGGGCAAACGGAGCCCCGACCACCGTCTGCGATCAAACTCGGTGGAAAATAAAGACTTACAGCGCATCAACCGGCTAAGTCGGCTCTCGCCCGATGGCCAGGAATTTCTCGCGCCGCTGGCGCCGAACGGTCTCCCGATCGAGGCCCGAAAGCTCGTCGAGGACGGCGGCTATGGCTTCTCCCGTCGCCGCAACGGCCGCCGCCGGATCGCGGTGCGCTCCTCCTGCCGGCTCAGCCACAATCCGGTCGATGACCCCAAACCGCATCATGTCCTCGGCGGTGATCTTCATGCCGGTGGCTGCATCCTGCGCCTTCGAAGTATCTCGCCACAGAATGGAAGCCGCGCCCTCGGGCGAGATCACGCTGTAGATGGCATTCTCCAGCATCAGCACGCGGTTGGCCGTGGCGATCGCGATGGCGCCGCCGGAACCCCCTTCGCCGATGATCACTGCGACGTTCGGCACCCCCAGCTCGAGGCAGGCGCTGGTCGAGCGCGCGATCGCTTCCGCTTGCCCGCGTTCTTCGGCGCCTATCCCGGGATACGCGCCGGCCGTGTCCACGAGCGACAGCACGGGAATTCCGAAACGGTCGGCCATCTGCATCAAGCGCTCGGCCTTGCGGTATCCTTCCGGTCTGGCCATTCCGAAATTGTGCTTGAGCCGGCCTTCGGTGGATGAGCCCTTCTCATGGCCGATGACGCAGATGCTCTCGTCCCTGAACCGGCCGAAGCCCCCGATAACTGCATCATCATCCCCGAATTTGCGGTCGCCGGCGAGCGGGACAAAATCTGCGATCAGCGCGGCCACGTAATCGAGGCAATGAGGCCGATCGGGATGCCGGGCGACTTGCGTCTTTTGCCAGGGCGTGAGCTCGCTGTAGAGCTCTTTGAGAGCCACTGCCGCCTTGGCCTCCAGGCGCGCAATCTCCTCCCCAATGGCGGCTGCGCTGTCGCCGGACTCGACCGCTCGCAGCTCATCAATTTTGGCTTCGATCTCGGCAACCGGCTTCTCGAAATCAAGATAGCTGCGCATATCAGGGATCAGGTATCAGGTGTCAGGTATCAGATAAATGGCGCAAGGTGAGAGACATTAGGTACTGATATCGATGCCTGATACCTGATATCCGGTCAGCGCGCGCCTTGAATGCCGTAGCGCGTATACTCCTGGCCGATGTCCGGCTGCAGCGCCTTCGCCGCGGCAATGTCGGTCTCGCCCGCCGGGTCCTCGTTCTTCAACCGCGCCAGACCCCGGCCGTAGAGCGCAAATGCAGCCTTCGGCTCGACTCGCAGCGCCAGATCGTAATCGGAAACGGCCGCATCGAATTGGGTCATTTTCAAATACACAAAGGCACGGCTGGTGAACGTTGCGGCATTGTTCGGCCGCAAGCGGAGCGCCTCGTTGCAATCGGCAAGGGCTTGCTTGAGAATTCCGACCACGGCGCGAGCCCAGCAACGGCTCTCATGAGCCGGCGCAAAACCGGGGGCCAGCCTGATCGCCTGATTGAAATCATCGATCGCATGATCGAACTGCGTCCTCGCGAGGTATGCATTGCCCCGATTGAAGTATGTCTCCGGCGACGGCTTGAGCTTGATCGCCTGTTCATAATCTTGGATGGCGCGATCGTATTCCCCCTTGTGATCGTACGCCACTCCACGATTGTTGTAGGCGCTCGCCAGCTTAGGGTCGAGCTTGATCGCCTGGCTGTAGTCCTGGATTGCCCGTTCGATGTCCCCCTTGAGGCGGTATGCAACGCCGCGATGAGTCAGCGGCAACGGCTCCCCAAGCTTGTCCCCTTTGTCACGGACCGCCTTGATTACCGCCGAGCAGGTTTCGATGCGTTGAGCAGGCGTGGCACTGTCCTCACCCTCGCACCAGCGACGCTCCTGCTCGGTCTGTGCGAGGGCGTCCCGCGCGCCACCTGAAATGGCGGCAAGCAGGAGTGCGCAGTAGAACCATCTCCTTGCACCCTTGGCGTGCGTCGGCAGCGCCGCGGTCCCATTGCACGAAGGATCACCTTGCACGTTATTCACTCCTCGGCGAGTGGATGCAAATCACGCACGAGATTTTTGAGGCGATCCTCGATGACGTGCGTGTAGATTTGCGTGGTCGTGATATCGGCGTGCCCCAACAGCGTTTGCAGGACACGCAGGTCAGCTCCGTTCTGCAACAGATGGCTGGCGAAAGCGTGCCGCAGCACGTGCGGGCTGACGTCCTTGTCTCGCAACCCGGCCGCCGCGGCAAGCACCTTCAATTCGCGCGCAAAATGCTGGCGCGTAATATGGCCCTGGGCGCCCGAGGAGGGAAACAACCATTTCCTGCGCGCGTGCCGTTGCTCCAGCTCGGCGCAGAAATTGTGTTGATAGTCGCGGATCGCCTGCTTGGCCGACTCATTGAGCGGAACCAGGCGTTCCTTGTTGCCCTTGCCGCGCACGGTCAGCATTCGGGCAGCAGGGTCAGCGGCGGAAATGGGAAGGGCGACGAGCTCCGAAACCCGCAACCCGGTGGCATAAAGCAGCTCGATGAGGCAGGCCAGCCGTGCCGCACGAAATCGCGAAGCCGCGGACTGGCGCGGCGCATTCATGTCCGCGCGCGCCTGCGCAAGCAGCCGATCGACCTCGGCGATGGTGAGCAGCTTTGGCAACCCGCGCACCTGCTTGGGCCGCTCAACAAGCGCGGAGGGATCGTCCGCCCGACGACCTTCCGCGCGCATGAAACGGAAGAGTTGCCGCACCGCGGACAGTCGCCGCCCGACGGATGAGGCAGCTAATCCTTGCTTGGAAAGCGATACGAAATAGGCGCTCAAATCTTCCGTCGTGGCATCTACGATGCTCCGATCGCGGATGCGAAGCGCTCCGGAGAGCTCTGCCAGGTCGTGCGCATAAGCCATCAGGGTGTTCTTGGCGCCGCCGCGTTCCGCCGCGACCATGTCGAGGAAGAGTCCGATCAGCGCCTGGTCGGAAGCCTTGCCCTCGGCGCCCACGGTCATCAGGGCTGCTTGGCAAAGCGGTCGGGCGGAATCGAGACGGTGATCTCGCGCGGCTTGGGGTCGAACCAGGTCGCAAGCATGAACATGCCGCCGTAGATCAAGCCGCCGAGTACCCCTATGAGCGTGAGAAACCGGAACAGACTTGGCATTGTGGGCTACCTCGCCGATCCAATATACACGAAAGAATGGAAAAACTTGGGAGACGGCGGCCTGATTGCTTGAGATGCGCGGCCGCTCCGGCACTCAGGCGGATCCGCTCATTTCTCCCGATTCACCGAAAGGTGCTGTTGTTCCAATAGAAACGCATGATCCTTTGCTCAAGCATATGAGTTGACGGAACGGGGCTGATTATGGACAGCATCAGGGATCAAACTTCCTGCGCGTCGGAAGCCGTCCTTGTCAAGGCGCTGGGCGGACGCTCGATCGCGCTCGTCGGCATGATGGGATCGGGCAAATCGTCCATTGGCCGCCGCGTCGCGCTCCGCCTGGGAATTCCTTTTGCCGACGCGGATGCCGAAATCGAGAAGGCCGCCGGAATGTCCGTTCCGGACATATTTTCCGTTCGCGGCGAGGCGGAGTTCCGCTCTGGAGAAGCGCGCGTC
>DASXIG010000074.1:0-3638 GCA_036498105.1 Xanthobacteraceae bacterium
CCCAAGTCGTCGCGCGAGAAGGTGAAGGCCTATCGCGAGCGCATGCGCCGGCGCGGAATGAAGCTCATTCAGATTTGGGTGCCGGATCCCGAATCACCGTATTTTTTCGCAGAGGCCCGGCGACAGGCAAGATTGATTGCCGAAAGCCCTCATGAAAAGGACGACCAAGCCTTCATCGATTCCATATCCGAGTGGAAGCCCGATTGAGACGGGGAGAGATATGGACCGCGTCAGGCGGCCCTGATTATACGGGAAAGCCCCGCCCGTTCATCATCGTCCAGGATGAGCGCCTTGGCATCGTCAACTCGGTCAGTGTCTGCGGTTTCACCACCGATCCGGCGGAGGCACCAATGCACCGAGTCCTCATCATGCCGACGGATCTCAACCGGCTCCAGGCTGCATCCCATATTATGGTCGACAAGGTCACGACAATACCCGCGACAAAACTGGGATATCGCATCGGTCGACTCGACGATGAGGATCTGCCGCGTCTCAATCGCGCGTTGCTGATCCACTTCGGTCTTACCGGCTGAACCAACGCCGCCTCATTTGGATTATGCCCGCAATGTCGACCGCCGCCGTCAGCACTCACGAAAATCGCCTGGCCCAGGAGACGAGCCCCTATCTGCTTCAGCACAAGCACAACCCGGTGGATTGGTGGCCATGGGGAACCGAGGCGCTCGCCGAGGCGAAGGGCAAGAACAAGCCGATCCTGCTCTCCGTCGGCTATGCGGCCTGCCACTGGTGCCACGTGATGGCGCACGAGAGCTTCGAGGATGAGGCGACGGCGCGCGTGATGAACGAGCTCTTCGTCAACATCAAGGTGGACCGCGAGGAGCGCCCCGACATCGATCAGATCTACATGTCGGCGCTGCATCACCTCGGCGAGCACGGCGGCTGGCCGCTGACGATGTTTCTGACCCCCGATGGGGAGCCGTTCTGGGGCGGGACTTATTTTCCCAAGACCGCGCGCTACGGAAAACCCGCCTTCGCCGACCTCCTGCGCGAGGTCGCCCGCGTGTTCCGGGAGACGCCGCAGAGCGTGGAGCAGAACCGCAGCGCGCTCATGGCGCGCCTTGCCGCAACCGCGCCGCCGCAGGGCTCCGCTGTCATCGGGCAGCCGGAGCTCGACCGTATCGCCCAGCAGATTGCCGGCATGATCGACCCGGTGCACGGAGGCATGCGTGGCGCGCCCAAATTCCCGCAGCCGATGATGCTCGAGCTCCTCTGGCGTGCCGGAGGACGCCTCCACGATGAGCGCTATTTCGGGCTGGTCGAGCTCTCGCTCGCGCGCATGTGCGAGGGCGGCATCTACGACCATCTCGGCGGCGGGTTCTCCCGCTACTCCGTGGACGAGCGCTGGCTCACCCCGCATTTCGAGAAGATGCTGTACGACAATGCACTCATCCTCGAGCTGCTGGCACTCGCATGGCAGCGCTCCGGCAACGAGTTGTTCCGCACGCGGGCTCGCGAGACCGTCGCCTGGCTCGCACGCGAGATGACCACGCAGCAGGGGGCGTTCTGCGCCTCCCTTGATGCCGATTCGGAGGGGGAGGAAGGCAAATTCTACGTATGGTCCTTGGCGGAAGTCGAGGACGTGCTGGGCAGAGACGATGCCGCGCTCTTTGCTGCGCACTATGATGTGACCCCCGCCGGCAATTTCGAGGGGCATAACATCCTCAACAGGATCAAGCACTTACCGCGCAGCATGGAGGATGAGGAACGGCTTGCGGGTCTGCGGGAGAAACTCCTGGAAAGGCGCGCGAAGAGAGTGCGGCCGGGCCTTGACGACAAGGTGCTGGCGGACTGGAACGGACTCATGATTGCCGCGCTTGCCAACGCCGGGGTCGCGCTTGAGGAGGCCGGCTGGATTGCCATGGGAGCCCGCGCCTTCATGTGGATTGCGGGCCATATGAGCCGAGGCGAGCGCCTCGGCCATTCCTGGCGCGACGGCAGGCTTCTCGTGCCCGGCCTCGCTTCCGATCACGCGGCAATGATCCGCGCCGGGCTCGCGCTGCACGAGGCAACCGCAGAGATCGAGTATTTCGACCGGGCGCTCGGCTGGCAGGGAACGCTCGACCGCCATTACGACAATGCCGAGACCGGCGGGTATTATCTCACGGCTAATGACGCGCAAGGCCTGGTCGTGCGCCCGAGCGCGACCACTGACGATGCAACTCCAAACGCCAACGGCATGGCTGCGCAGAACCTCGTCCGGCTGTCCGTGCTGTCCGGCCAATTGGCCTGGCGCGAGCAGGCGGATCGGCTGTTCGAGGGCGTCCTTTCGCGTGCAGGCGATAATCTCTTCGGGCATCTTTCGCTGCTCAATGCGCTCGACCTGCGCCTGCGCGGGGCGGAAATCGTGGTGACCGGAGACGATGCGCGAGCCCGCTCTCTCCTTGCTGCCGCCCGTAAGCTTCCGTTTCTCGAGCGTACTGTTGTGCATGCGCCGGCAACCCTGCGCGCCACGCGTGCCGGGCAGGAGAAGATCGCCGCCAGCACCGAGAGCGCGGCCTTCGTCTGCCTCGGCGAAACCTGCTCGCTGCCGGTACGGGAGCCGCAGGAAATTGCAGCGGCCGTCGCCAACATGCGCGGCATCCTTACCGCGTAGTTCTATGCGCGAGTCGGCTTCGAGACAGCCTCTATCCAGCACGAATTGTTAGGCATGCCGCTCGATGGCTGCCGAATGACTGACCATCCAGCGCGGTCTATGCGTTTTCTCCCGAAAGCCACTCGACCGCTGCGGGATTTCCGGACCGAGACCCGTATCGCGGTAGTCACGATCGTCGCCGCCCTGACGGTCTTACTCATCGTGCGGATGCCGGCACACGGCCTGACATCCCTGAAGGACTCAACGAAATCATTCTTTATCGCGTTTGCGCTCATCCTCTGTGCAACCCAGGCTGTCGCACAGGCGGTACCGACAAGGTCATTCATGGCGCTGATCAGCGACGGATATGAATTGAAGGCAATGAGCATATCCGGCCGTGGGATCTTTTTCCTTCAGAAAGGCAAGGACGCGTGGTTCTGCACAACCCGAGAAAGTTTGGCCGAGCCGTACAGCTCGACAATCGCAAACGCGAGCTGCTCGCTTATCAGATAAACGTCAGTGTGGTTTGATTGCCGCCGATGCAATTCCCGCGACTTCCGGCCGGTGCGGCGTGGGTCATCCCACTTGCGATGAATTCTTGTAAAGCCCGGCCGGCCAAAGCGCGCAAATTATTGCGCGCTTCGTCTCTGCAACGGGCGCCGGCATGGAAGGCATAATATTCCAGAATGACCAGGCAGACCGGCTGCGGATAGGCCAATATTGCTCGGCTGCGGCGCCGGAGCCGGATGTGTGGCTCTTGGAGAACCACTCCGCTGCCGGAGAGAATTGCGCGTATCTTTTTAAGCCGCGGCTTCTGCGGCTCTTCGTTCCACGTGCTGCTGATCGTTCCAATGTGTGCATTGCGCACGCCGAAGAGCCGTGCCAAGCCGCGTTGGTTGAGGAACGGCGTACCGTCCGAAAGGACACCCATTCCGAAACCCCATATCTCGGTCTGCCGCTCAATACCCAGATCGAGAACGCCCTGCGCCGGGTCCTTTGCGTGGGGTCGTGGCTGCGCAGGCAATTTCATCGTTATTCCGACCTGAGG
>DASXIG010000075.1:0-2393 GCA_036498105.1 Xanthobacteraceae bacterium
TCTCAGGCGCCTGCGCCGGGAGCGACAGCTGAGCCAGCTCCGCCACTGCGGAAGTAGCCGCCACACCGGACACGAGATTGGCTCCGAGCAGAGTACTGCCGGCGCCGAGGACCGCACGCCGTGATGGATGAGGCGGCGAATCTTTGCGAGAGCCAGTCATAGGTTCGTCTCCTTGCCAAGGGACAAACGACCATCAGCGGATTGATATCCGGGAGTCCCGCTCCTCGGTCAGGGCTGTCGGGGAGAATCTTGTTGGGCATCCAGGAATTGCTTATCGAGCCAGTCGAATATCGGATGCCTGGTCGCGTCGGTTCCGGGCGCCCCGGGTTTCGGCTCTTCCCGAGCGAGCCCACGCAGCAAGTCCGCGCGGCTGACGATGCCGATGACCCGACCGTCGCGGACCACGGGGACACGCTTGATGCGGTAGGCGGCCAACAGGCGCGCGATTTCGCTGATGTCGGTTTCCTCGCTGACCGTCACCACCGGAGCCGCCGTGATCTCACGCGCCGTGCGCGCGCGCAGGCTCGCGAGATGATCGGCGTTGAGTTCGGCCCCGTCGGCGAGGAGCGCCAGCCACCAATCGTCGCGCGCCGCTTCCTCGCGGCCGATCAGATCGCCCTCGCTGAGCATCGCGATCGGTGCGCTGGTCTCGTCGACGACCGGGACCGCGCTGATCCGGTTCTCGGGCAGCCGCTCGGCGATCTTGTTTGTCGACGTGTCGGGGCCCACCGCCACGACCTTTGTCGTCATCACGTCGCACGCATTCATCGAACTTGACCTTGTCTCTTGACTTATAGGGATTTGACGCCCCCGGCCGCTCCGGCTGCCGTGGACGGCAGCCGGAAACGATCACTCGCCGGCTCAGCGGCCGTGGAAACCACCGGCGTGGAGCCCGCCAAATCCCCCGCCATGCCCCCAGCCACCGGCAGCCCCGCCGCCATGGCCCCAGCCGCCGGCGGCCCCGCCGCCATGCCCCCAGCCACCGCCAGCCCCGCCGCCGTAGCCGGGGTAGGAGCCGCCGCCAACGACGACACCCCCGACGCCGCCCGACACCGCGGTGCTGCACGTGTAAGGATAATAATAGCAATAGTAAGGGCTGTAGGAGTAATAGCCGTAAGCCGGAACACCGACCCCGACCGCCCAGCCGGAGCTAGGGTAACCGTTGCCATAGCCGTAACCCCCGTAGCCATGGCCGTAACCGCCGGCCCAGCCGCCATGGCCCCAGCCGCCGTAACCGCCGGCCGCGCCGCCGTGGCCGAAACCGCCGCCGCCGTGGAACCCGCCGCCGTGGAACCCGCCTCCGAGCGGGAATGCGTGGGCGGAACCGGGCTGGCAAATCAGCGCCGCGCCGAGTAGCCCAGCTGCGATCGCCACAGGCCACCTCTTCACGGGCCGGGCTTCGCTATTGCGTGCTTCGTACATCGATGCCTCCGTTCAGATAACAAAACGAAACCGTTTCGTTCTTAGCAGATAGCGCGGCGCGCGACTAAGTCAAGGGGCATCGAGGGCAAGTGCCGAGCCGGTCAAGGCCGGTTGAAAGGGACGTCATGGAGGAGAGAGCGGCCAGGAGGAAGCGTTCCGCAGCGGGCGGCGTCACCCCATCGGGCCGGTCCGTGACCTCGCGGGCGAGGTCGAGTGCGGTTTCTGGACGCGGCTGGCAACGTCTTTTTTTTAAGCGCGGCTTCGAGGGCGCGACCGACATCCCGGTCAATCAGCTATTCGAACGGCGCTACCGTCTCCGCTTGAGGAACATCGATCATTTCGGCACTGCGACATGCAGCAGAACATCGTCTGGGGAGACGGCAAACCGCCTGCTCAGAATTCAAAAACGGCAATGCTTTCGACACTGACCGTCGTCGAGGCCGTCAAGCACGTGCCGGACCTCGCGCGGACCGTAGCACCCGACGGCATGGCGAGCACAAAAAGTCGCAGATTTATAAGGGGCGGCAGCGGCCTGCCGGGACAGGTAGGGAAACCATTATCTGCATATCACCAAATCTCTCATAGCGAGCCGGTACTTAAGATGCGCTTGATCATTCGGCGCCCGGTAGCCGAGAGCAAGCAGGGCAACAGGCCGTTGATGACTTGGAAGACCAAGCGCCTTGGCGAGTTTGCCAGCGGAGAAGCCACCCATCGGGCACGCATCCACGCGAAGCTGGGCCGCCGCCATCACGGCGATCCCCAAGGCAATGTAGGTCTGTTGCGCGGCGAATGAGCGGCGGGAAAAAGTGAAACGCCTGATGATGTCACCGATGACGACGTGTCTGCGAAAAAGAGCAATTTTTTCCTCCGCGACCTTATTATTCTGCAAATTGGCGATGATTTTAGCAGCGTTTTTCCTGATATTTTATCGGCAACAAAAACAACTATGTGTGGTGCTGTCTCGATCTGGG
>DASXIG010000076.1:0-3262 GCA_036498105.1 Xanthobacteraceae bacterium
GTGACCTCGAAGCCGATCTTGCGTCCGTCCACCGAGGTCACGCGTCCGGTGACTTCCACGGTCATGCCCATGAGCGTGGGCGCGAGATGCTTGACCGCTATCTCCATGCCGACGGAATCTTCACCTGCGCCGGCGTGTTCAAGAATGAGCTCGCGGCAGGTATGCTCGATGTCGAGGATCATGGATGGCGTCGCATACGTGCGCGCCTCGTCGCCCATGAAAGAGATCGTGCGCTCGCGGCCGATGACAATGCGGTTGGTCCGCGACACCCCTGGACGAAGGCTTGGCTGCATGATGCTTCTCCTTGCCCGCCGTATAGCCGGAAATTGTGGGGCAGCGAAACGAACATGAGTGAAGGTGAGGAGAAGGGATGACTGCACCGTGTACCAATTCTGCCGATGCCGACCCTCTGCTGGCGGCCGGCTTGCCCGAGGACGAGGTCACGGCGTGGCTGCGGGAAAGCCCGAGCGAGACGACTGATTTTGCCGCCGGTCGCGCCAAATTCTCCGAATTCTGGCAGAGATCCAAACGGCTCTCCGGCCGACTGCCTTCAAAGCCGCGCCGCAGCGAGCGCGAGCAAGTCGCGTGGGCGGCGCTGGACAAGCGCGCGCGCGTTGGGCGCGTCCGCTTTCTGCGCCGGCATGGAGGCGCCGTCTACGATGCATTGACCGGGTCGCGCTCGCGCTTCGTGCGCGTGGAGGAGCTCGTCATCCGCGCAGCCGAGCTTGTGCCCGGATTGGTGCCGGGCGCGCAGGAGATCGCCGCCGAGGAAGGCTGCCTGCAGCGGGACAAGAGCGGCCTCGAGATCGACCAGGGGCTTTTGCTCTCAGCCATCCTGACCAGCCCCGCCTCGGGACGTCATCTCTGCCACGCCATGCTGCTGCCGAAACCGGAAGCGGAAGCCTTGTTGCCCAAGCTCGATCGGGACGGGGTCGTCGAGCGCAATGGCACCTCGGTTCGGCGGGTGGGCAAGGCGGCCATCGTGACCCAGAGCAATCCCCGCTTTCTGAACGCGGAGGACCAGACCACGCTTGCCGGCACCGAGCTGTGTGTCGATCTCGCCCTGCTCGATCCAAAATCGGAAATTGCGGTCATGCGCGGGGCGCCGGTCGAGCACCCCAAATACAAGGGGCGTCGCGTGTTCGGCGCCGGCATCAACCTCACCCACCTCTATCACGGCCGCATTCCATTCGTTTGGTACCTCGAGCGCGACATGGGGTACGTGAACAAGATCTTTCGCGGGCTCGCATTCGCGGACGATGCCCCGCCCGACGAATTCGGTGGCCAGACCATCGAGAAGCCTTGGGTTGCCACGGTTGAGGGGTTCGCTATCGGCGGGCACTGCCAGGTCTTGCTGGTGATGGACTATGTGCTCGCCGCGCGCGACGCATTCCTGAGCTTGCCCGCGCGCAAGGAAGGCATCATCCCCGGCGCGGCCAACATGCGCCTGCCCCGCTTCACCGGCGACCGCATTGCGCGGCAGGCCATCCAGTACGAGCGGCGCATCCAATGCGACAGCCCGGAAGGAAAGCTCATCTGCGACGAGATCGTCGAGCCGCACGCGATGGAGGCAGGCCTCGAACGGGTGGTAACGGGATTGACCACGTCCGGGGTGGTGAGCGCGGCCGGCAACCGGCGCGCGCTCCGCATCACCCAGGAGCCGCTCGATGCCTTCCGCACCTATTTCGCGGTGTACGCGCGCGAGCAGGCTTATTGTCATTTCAGCCCCGCGCTCATCTCCAATCTCGAGCGCTACTGGAACGCGCAGAACCGCAATCCTTGAGGCAGGGTGGCCGCCGCGGCTCGGTGGGTTACACCGCAAAGTCAGCTTGCAGCCGACTTTGCGGCTAACCCACCCTACGAGCTATTATCGCCGTCGCTGCGCCATTACGGAGTGTAGGTAAGAGGGAGAAACGTCATGAACAAGAAAGTGGTTGCGGGTGGATTGACGGCACTGGCCCTTGTGTTCGGCGCCGCAATAGCCGTCGCACAACAGTTCGGCTCCGCCTCCGAGGCCAAGGCCATGCTCGATCGCGCGGTCGCGGAGCTGAAGAGTAGCGAAACGGCGGCGCTCGCAAAATTCAATGACAAGGACAACAAGCAGTTCCGCGACCGTGATCTCTACGTCTTCTGCTTCAATACCTCCGACGGCAAGTTCACGGCGCATCCCAATCCGAGCATCAAGGGGACGGATGTGCGCGCGCTCAAGGTAAAGGACGATCCGCTCGGCCAGCGTCTCTGGGATGGGGTCAAGGAGGGGACCGTCACCACTCTCGACTATAATTTCCCGAAACCCGGCACCACGGAGCCCGTGCCAAAGGAATCCTATATTATCCGGGTTGGCACCCAAGGCTGCGGCGTCGGCTACTACAAGTAGCTTTTTGGGATTTGCGCATTCGTAGGATGCGCAAAGCCGCGCTCTTGCGCGGCGTGCGCACGCGTATATGCACCGCGAGTCCGAGCGGTGGGCACCTCGCCGACGCAAAGCGCCGGCTCCTTTGCCCACCCTACGACACCGGGGTATGTAGAGGCGGGTTTGAAACAGGAGATGGAAGACGATGCAAAAACCCATGCGCAAGGAAAAAGTCAGCGCCGCCCGCGAGCAGCATCCCTCAGACCTGCGCAGCACGCTCGACTGGCTGCGGGCGCAGGGTGACCTGATCGAGACCGACAAGCCGGTCGATCCCGACCTGGAAGTCACCGGGCTGCAGAAGCACATGGACGGCGGCTGTCCGATCCTGTTCAGCAATGTCAAAGGCAAGCCCCATCACCGCGTGCTCACCAACCTGTTCGGCGACATGAAGGTGATCAACAAGATGTTCGGCTGGAAGGACGATGCCGAGCGGGTGCAGAAGCTCGCCTATGCGCTCAGCCATCCCCTCAAGCCGGTCGAGATCGCGCAGGACGAGGCGCCCTGCCAGGAACACGTTATCAAATCGCCGAAGGACGTGAACGAGCACGTGGTGCCCATCCGGCATACGACCTACGAGCCCGAGCTGACCGTAGGCTCCGGCATTCGGTGCGTCACCGGCCCGGAATTCGATGGCGGCTCAGACCTCGGCTACAACCGCATGAACTTCCGCTGGGGCAACGTGGGGACGTTCCAGATCTCGCCCGGCTCCCACATGTGGCAGGTCGTCAACAAATATTACAAGTCGAACGAGCCGGTGCCGATCACCATGTGCTTCGGTGTGCCGCCGGCGTGTACGCTGCTCGCTGGGGCCGGCTTCGACTACGCGGTGCTGCCGATGGGCTGTGACGA
>DASXIG010000077.1:0-7201 GCA_036498105.1 Xanthobacteraceae bacterium
TTCCATCTATCACGTGCCGAAAAGCGATCTTTCATTCACGGCGCTGGCCTCCCGCGGCGTCGAAGCGGGATCGACCCGGGGTTACGGGTCGCTGCAGACCATCATGGGCATGGAGCTCCTGGTGGACGAGGCCGCCGAGGCACTCGGCATCGATCCCATAGAGCTGCGTCTGCGCAACCTGAGTACCCTCGGAACAAAAGTGGCGGACGATGAGCCGCAGGTTCGCAACCACGAAATGCTGCTCAAGGCGCGGTCGAATCCGATCTGGCAAGCCCGCGCCACGCGCAAGCTCAAGTTCGAGGCGGAAAATCCTGGCCGCAAATACGGGGTCGGCTTTGCCCACGTTCAGCGCGGCTACGGCAATCCCGCTCAGGCGGCGCTGGCGACGCTCGCGTTCGACGCCCAGGGTCGCCTTTCCTTGCGCCAGATCGGCAACGAGATCGGTGTCGGCCTTACGACGTCTCAAGCGGTAATGGCAAAGGATATTCTAGGTTGCGCTCCCGAGCGGACCGCCTTCGGTGTCCTCGACTGGCCCGAGATGCCGCTCGTTTCAGACAATAATCCGAATGCGTTGCCCCCTGAAAAGGAAGCGGAGCGCAAGGCCAATCCGCGCTGGACGCCCTTGTTCACGGCTGCAATGAGCGCCTCAAACGGAGTGTACTTCATCGGGCATGCTACCCGGGAAGCCGCGCGCGCCCTGCTTGCGTTCGGGCTGAAGCCCGCGGCAATCGCCATATGGACGCGAGAACGCACAGGCGCGCCGCCGCAGGCTCATGACATTCGCCTCGTCAACGGCGCCCTGTCCGCTCCCGGGCACGCGCCGCTGCCGACCCGTCGGGTTGCTTCCACGGCGCATGAGATGGGGCTGATCACGGCGGTCTCGGTCCACGCGTTCAATCGGCGCCGAGCGCAATGGGCCGAGGCCGAGTTCGAGATTCCCACGGTAGGACGTCAACGGCTCAAGATCGACGCTCTGTCCGTGCAATATGGGTCGGGTGCCCCGGACGAGCTCAAACGACTGATGACCTCGGGCGGCTTTCATTTCATCGAGCGCACCGAGGTTTTCTATGCGCCAATGCGCAACATCGTCGGTTTCAATTACGTGTCCTCGATTGGAAACATCGTTGAAGTCGCGGTCGACACCACGACGTGCGAGGTGGAATTGCTGTCGCACCATTCCATTCTCGACTGCGGGAGAGAGATCGTTCCGCAGCTGGTCTCAGGCCAATTGCAGGGCGGGCTGGCGATGGGGATCGGCCATGCGCTGCATGAATATTTGCCGCTCTACGAAGACGGACCCGGCGACGGAACGTGGAACTGGGACCGCTATCGCCTGCCCCGCGCATCCAACGTTGCAGTCTGGAACCAGACCGCCGAGATCCTGACCCCACGATCCGAGAAGGACCCGCCCAAAGGCATGGCGGAAGTGGTGACCATCGGCATCATTCCGGCAATCGGAAATGCGGTCGCCCATGCGATCGGCCGCCGTTTCTATGAGATGCCGATCACGCCGGACAAAATCCGCGCAGCGCTGCGATGAGCCTGCCCACGCAAGCGCTCTCGCTCACGGTCAACGGCGAAAAGGTCGGACCGATCGAGGTGCCAAACGATATGATGATGCTCGACTTCCTCAATGAGTATCTCAATCTCACCGGCCCGCGGCTGGGTTGCGGCCAAGGCGTCTGCCATGCCTGCGCAGTCATCGTGCACGGGCCGGATGGAGGGCTTGAAGAGCACCGCACCTGCATTGCCGGCGCGCATTCCTTTGCCGGCAAATCGGTGCTGACGATCGAAGGGCATGCCGAACGCAATGGCAGCGGCGAGATCCAGCTCACCCCTGTTCAACGCGCCTTCATGGAGCATTTCGCGTTCCAGTGCGGCTATTGCACACCAGGCTTCGTGGCGGCAGCAACCGTCCTGCTCAACCGCCTCGAGCGCGCACCAGTGGCGCGCAAGGATCTGGAGCCGGCGATCGCGCAGGCCCTGGACCAGCATCTTTGCCGCTGCACCGGCTATGTGCGCTATTACGAAGCCGTGCGCCGGCTGATTCTCGACACCCCTGGCCTGGTGCGGGGCTGAAAACAGAAGTCCGCAATCGGGCTCGCCAAAACAATGATGCGGAGTTCTGAACCGCCACACTACGCGACGGCGAGCCGGCGGGCATCGCCGCGCTGGGCCAGGCGCGTCTCGAGTCGCGTCAACAGCCGATCAAGCTCGTTGATGTCGTCCGGATCGAGCTTCGGGCCAGGTGCGCGCACTGTTGCCGATCGGATGGCGCCACGCCGGCGCAAAATCTCCTTGCGGACCGCAAGCCCGAATCCAGGCTGCTGCTCATGGCGAACGAGCGGGAGATACATGTCGAAAAGATCCTCGGCCTCCTCGCTGCGCCCCGCCGCAAACAGCGCGCAAGCGGAGACCAGCATCTCGGGAAAGGCGAAGCCGGTCATGATGCCGTCGGCGCCGCGCTGGAGCTCCTGCGGGACGTATAATCCACCGTTCCCGACGAGAATGCTGATATAGCGTCGTGCCTTGCCGTCGCAGGCCTTGCGCAGCTGCGAAAGCTTCTTCAGTCCGGGACAATCCTCGTGCTTGAACATCACGACGCTCGGATGCGCATCGACAATTTTCAGAAAGCCTTCTGCCGAGATATCGGCCTGCGTAGATTGCGGGTAGTCCTGATAAACGAGCGGAATTTTCTCCCCGAGCGCGGAGATCACATTGTTGAAATAGGCAATGATCTGGTTTTCGGTTTTCAGCCCGCTCAAGGGCGCGATCATCACGCCGCACGCTCCGGCTTCCATGGCGACGTTGCTCAGCTTGACGAGGTTGGCCGTGCCCGGGTTCGACACTCCGACGATGACCGGAACGCGCCCATTGACGCGGCGCAAATAGTGCCGGGTGAGCGCGGCCGATTCCTCCTCACTGAGCTTCTGTGCTTCGCCCATCATGCCGAGGATGGTAAGGCCGTGCACCCGGCATTGCAGATAGAACTCGATAAGGCTGTCGATGCTGGTCCAATCGATGTCACCTGCATCGGTGAAAGGGGTCGCCGAGATCGTGTAGATCCCTCTCGCGGTCGCATCGAGCAGCTGGCTCATCACCTTCGTTCCTGTCCGTAGCGGTGGTTAATCGTACTGTATCACAAACGCCGTTCTTGAACCGTCATCCTGAGGTGCCCGCGCGCAACATGCCGCATCGTTGCCCCATCTCGGTCCGCGCGGGCCTCGAAGGATGACAGCCCCGACCAGCCTAGCCGCGCCACCATCCTTCGAGGCCCGCGCATGCGCAAGATCTGAACGTGTAATAAGACCTCGTACAGCGCGGGCACCTCAGGATGACGGCGCGTGACAGAGATCCGGCGGTTTTTGACGCAGGACAGTTAACTCACCGGCCGGAGATCGGCGGGTTACGCTCCGCCCGACTTGCCGCACGTGTATACCCCAACTTCGCGTAGAGCAATTGCCCGTAATCCCTGTGCATCGCAGTTGGGCAGTTCCGACGCCGCGTGCCCGTGTATTTGCCTTGTCCGACTTTGGCCGGTTGATATAGTGCTGAGGAGTTACAACACTCGCGCGGCGGCTTTGCTCAGAGGAAACTATGATTCGCCATGCATTTGCAGTCGCAGCCACGGTCCTGCTCTGCGTTCCGGATTCGCTGAGAGCTCAGGAGCCTCCGCCCCTGCGGACCGCCGTCGACGGCACGTTCGCGCCGCATGCCTTTCCCAGCATGTCGGGCGGCTATGAGGGCTTCAACATCGATCTTGCCAATGAGATTGGCAAGCGCCTCAAGCGCAAGGTCATCATCGACGCCGCCCAGTTCTCCGGATTGGTCCCCGCGCTCCAGGCCGGCACCTACGACTTTCTCTCCGCTCCCACCACGGTGACGAAAGAGCGCGCCGAGAACATGATCTTCACGGAAGGTTATCTCAACACCGACTTTCAGTTTCTGATCAGGAAGGGCTCCCCCAAAGTTACGAAGCTGGAAGACCTCCAGGGAAAGACCATTTCCGTCAACAAGGGCTCGGCCTACGACTCCTGGGCGCGCGAGCGCGAGAGTACGATCGGCTGGAAGGTAGAGTCCTTCGGTACGCAGACCGATGCGGTGCAGGCCGTGCTCGTCGGCCGCGCCGACGCCAATGTCGCGGGCGACACGGTCATCGCGTGGGCGGTGAAGAACAACCCGCAGCTCGAGCTTTCCTACCGATATTCCACCGGGCTGGTATGGGCGGCTCCGTTGCGCAAGGATTCCGGCGAAATGCGCAAGACCATCGAGCATGCCATCGAGTGCATGAAGCTCGACAGCACCATTGCGAGGATGCACGAGAAATGGTTCGGGGTTGCGCCCGAGCCTGGCTCGGCGGCGGTGACGGTGTTTCCCGGCTACGGGGTCCCCGGCATGCCGGGCTATGATCCCACCGCGCACACCCCCGCGTGCGGGTGAATGGAGGCGGTAAGCACCACTCCGATCCTCGAGCTCCGCGGGCTGCGCAAAAGCTTCCATCACACCGAGGTGCTGCGGGGGATCGACCTCGCCGTGGCGCCCCAGGAGCTTGTCTTCATCATTGGTCCGTCGGGATCAGGCAAGAGCACGCTGCTGCGCTGCTGCAACCGGCTGGAGGAGCCGACGGACGGCTCGATCCGCGTGGACGGCGTCGACATCATGGCGCGTTCGACCGACATCAACGCCATGCGCCGGCGCATGGGCATGGTGTTTCAGTCCTTCAATCTCTACCCGCACATGACGGCACTCGGAAATGTTTCCCTGGCGCTGTTGAAGGTGCTGCGGCGGCCGCGCAAGGAGGCGGAGCGGATTGCGCTGGCCGCGCTCGATCGCGTCGGGCTCTCGGAGAAGGCGCGCGCTTATCCGGCCGAGCTTTCCGGCGGCCAGCAGCAGCGGGTCGCAATCGCTCGCGCGCTCGCGCTCGAGCCGAAGCTCATGCTGTTCGATGAGCCGACCTCGGCGCTCGATCCCGAGCTCGTCGGCAGCGTGCTCAATGTCATGCGCGATCTCAAGCGCGGCGGCATGACCATGCTGGTGGTGAGCCACGAGATGCGCTTTGCGCGCGACGCCGCCGACCGCGTGATCTTCCTCGACCACGGCGCGATCGTGGAGGAAGGACCGCCGGAGCAGATCTTCACCCAGCCGGAGAAAACGCGCACCCGCGCGTTCATTGCCGAGCTTGCGCGGTGACGCGGGCATGAACTCGCCGTTTCTGGAAGCGTTCTTCAAGTGGGAGCTGATCGAGCGCTATTTTCCCGCCATCCTCAAGGGCGTGGGGATCACTATAGAAATCGCCTCCGCGGTGGTGCTGACCGGTATTTGTGCGGGCCTCGCGCTCGCGATCATACGCGCCTTTCGCGCGACCGCGCTCAACATCCTTATTGTGCTTTTTGCCGATAGCTTTCGCGCGCTGCCGCCGCTCGTCCTGGTGCTGCTCGTCTATTTCGGCCTGCCCAACCTCGGAATCAACCTGCCGTCGTTTGCGGTGTTGTGGATCGTGCTGTCGCTGGTGCTCGCCGCATTCTGCGAGGAGATCTTCTGGGCCGGCATTCTCTCGATCCCCAAGGGCCAGTGGGAGGCGGCGCGCTCGACCGGGCTCAGCTTTCTGGCCACCCTTGCATATGTCGTTCTGCCGCAGGCCCTGCGCCTAGCCGTGCCGCCGATCACCAACCGGACGATCGCGATCACCAAGAACACGGCGCTCGGCACCGTGATCGGCGTGGGCGAGATCCTCAATCAGGCCACCACGGCACAATCCTTCTCCGGCAATGCCACGCCGCTGATGATGGGCGCGATTGCCTACGTGATCCTGTTCGTTCCGGTGGTCATCTTCGGGCGCTTCCTGGAAACCCGGTTCCGCTGGCGGAGAGCGTAGTTGGAAGCGCTCCGGCAGCAGTTCTTCAACCTCGCGATCATGGAAAGGGCGCTGCCCCTTCTGCTCATGGGCCTGCGCCAGACCGCTCTCATCTGCGCTCTGCTCATCCCGCTCGGACTGATCGGCGGGCTCATGCCGGCGTTGCTGTCGCGCTCGCGCAGGCGACCGCTGCGCTGGCTGGCGATGATCGCCATCGATTTTTTCCGCGCAGTGCCGCCGTTGGTGCTCCTGATCTTCATCTATTCCGGCCTCCCGTTCGCCGGGCTGCGGCCCTCGCCGCTGACGGCGGTCGCCATCGCTTTCTTCCTCAACACGTCGAGCTATTACGGCGAAATCTATCGTGCCGGCATCGAGAGCATCCCGGCCGGACAATGGGACGCGGCGCGATCCACCGGGCTTACCGGCGCGCAGGCGATGATCCATGTCGTGTTGCCCCAGGCCGTGCGCAACGTGCTCCCCGATCTCGTTTCGAACACCGTCGAGGTCGTGAAGCTCACGTCCATCGCCAGCGTTGTCGCGCTGCCTGAACTTCTGTACTCCGCCGACATGGCGCGATCGGTGACCTTCAACAGCTCACCGCTCGTGCTTGCCGCGGCGATCTATCTGCTCATGCTCTGGCCGGTGGTGCGCCTGGTCAGCCGGCTCGAGCGGCGGATCGCGGCGTGATCAAGCCTCGATGGTCATTGCCGGTCTTGACCCGACAATCCATCGATTTCACGCCCTAAAGCCCTTATGATGGATGCGCGGGTCAAGCCCGCGCATGACGTGGAGAGAGTTGGTAATGCCACGAGTTCTACGGGTTGGCGGCGCCCAGATGGGCGCCAACCACAAGGCCGACAGCAGACAGGTGGTGGTGCGCCGCATGCTCGACCTGCTCGAAGAGGCCAAGGCCGGGAAATGCGATCTCATCGTCTATCCCGAGCTTGCGCTCACCACGTTCTTTCCGCGCTGGTACATCACTGACCAGACCGAGGTCGATGTCTGGTTCGAGCGCGAGATGCCGAATGCTGCAACGCGCCCGCTGTTCGAGCAGGCGGCGAAATATCGGATCGGGCTGTCGTTCGGATATGCCGAGCTCACCCCCGACGGTCATCGTTTCAACACGTCGATCCTGGTCGACCGCGACGGCAGGCTGGTGGGCAAGTACCGCAAGGTGCATCTGCCGGGCCATGCCGAATTCGATCCCGAGCGCGCCTTCCAGCATCTGGAGAAGCGCTATTTCGAGCCGGGCGATCTCGGCTTCCCGGTGTGGCGCACCATGGGCGGCATTCTCGGCATGTGCATCTGCAACGACCGCCGCTGGCCGGAGACCTACCGCGTCATGGG
>DASXIG010000078.1:0-3074 GCA_036498105.1 Xanthobacteraceae bacterium
CAAGGCGTCCGGCTCGAATGCCGTGCTTTCATCGATGCGCACGGTCACTCCGTCCGGCAGCACATGGCAGGACAGTCCGCGCGAGCGGATCGCGGCAACCAGCGCCATTTGGATCGCCAGCTTGATCTCGGCGTGAACAACGCGTTCCGGAGCCATGGCGTACACCACCCCGCTCAGCAGCTCGTAGCGGCCAGGCTGGCTTTCCGCCCAGGTGACGTACTCATCGACAGTCATTCGGTGCTTCGGGAGCGCGCCCATGACGCCTCGCATCGGTCCAGCATTTTCAGCCCGAGCAGAACATGTGCCGCCAAGCCGATCCAATCAAGTCACCACGGGGCTCTGCGAGAGCTCCAGATTGCCTTGCATGCGCGCAACAATCAAATGCAGCAGCCGGAAACCGAATTGAGGGTTTTGAAAGTAGAGCTCCTTGAAACGATCGTAATCGATCTGGGCAGCGTCGACATCGGTCTTGCAGCGTACTGTCATGTTACGCTTCCCGTCCGGAGCAAATAACCCGATCTCGCCGACCAATGTGCCCCTGCCGAAAGCGTGTTTGATCTCGACCATCTCGATCTCCCCCGTCATGACGTAGAACGCCGCCGTCGCGTAGTCGCCGCGCTGCATCATGATATCGCCGGCTTTGAAATGAGCGGGACGGGTGTAGGGCAAGAGCCAGTCCACGTTCATGTCGCTCTTCGTGGCAATATCGATGTCGCGGATGAGGTGCAGCATCGCCCGCAAGCGCCAGGCGTTGAGCGGCAGCAGGATCGCGTTCAGCGCGAAGGTCGGATAGGTCCCGTGCAGGAAGCTGTATGTCATCGCCAACCCGTTCGCGACGATGGCCGCTACTCGCAGAGGGATGATCGTCCTGGCATGCGCGGCATAAAGGCTCGCAGCCGCAGCTGCGATTCCGATCAATTCAGCAGACGGATGTTCCACGGCGTGCTCGGCATAAAGCCTCACGGCCGCAGATGCGGTTCCGGTCAATTCAGCGAGCAGGTGTTCCATGGACGCGTGACCTTGGCAGCGGTGTAAATGCGGGGTCGGCGCAGGATGGCGTTCACTCAGCACGGGTGCAATGATCCTTGCTATAGCCGTTTCCGGATGGCGGTCGCGGTAGTGCATCACCTTCCCAGCGGTATCGCGGGTTTACGAGCCATTCAGCCTTTGTTCAGCAGCGGCATGAAACACTCCGAGCAAGGGTGACGTTGATGGTCACGTTCCATCTACATGTTGAGGTAGCGCAATGAGAAAAGCTGTGACCGCACTCGCCGCAGCGGCAACAATTGCGGCCGCGACGCTTGCGACTCCTGGCACCGCGGATGCGCGCCGCGGCTGGTGGGGTCCCGCCATCATTGGGGGATTCGCTGCCGGAGCGATTGTCGGCAGCGCCTTCGCGAGGCCTTACGGGTACTACGGCGGCTCCTACGCGCCGGGCCCGGCCTATTACGACTATTATACGCCAGCGCCCGCCTATTACTCCTACTACGGCCCTCCGCCGTATTATGGGCCGCGGCCGTACTACGGCTGCTGGCGCTGGCGTTACGGCTACCGCTATCGGGTGTGCTGACCCCAGTAAGATCGCCAACAAAATCGGCGTGGGGGAACCGAATTCGGACGAAATTCCGCCAAATTGGCGGGTCTTACTCGCCGCGGCTCAAACGGGGGTTATGGGTCAATTTGGGGCTATCTCGCATCACAACCGTTTTCGCGTCCGGCACGCAGCCGGCGCCGAAGGAGACTCTGATGAAGAAGACTCTGACTGCTTTGGTTGCGGCTGCGGGCGTTGCAGTCGCTCTCACCGCCGCCTCACCGACACCTGCGGACGCCCGCTGCTACGGTTGCGGCGTAGGTGCCGGCCTGCTCGGCGGCTTTGTCGCCGGCGCCATTGTCGGCAGCGCTGTCGCCAACGCTCAGCCTGCCTACGTGGTTGCGCCGGCTCCAGGCTACGTCGTCTATAGCGGCTACGCCGCTCCGCTTCCCGGCCCGAGCTGCTTTTGGACGCGCCGGCCGGTGTATGACGCCTACGGCAACCTGGTGGGCTGGCGCGGTCGTCCGGTCGCAGTCTGCCAGTAACAATCCGGCGCTTTCGATTTCCACATAGCCCCGGCGGGCCTCTGGCCCGCCGGGCCTTTTTAATTAATACTTGTCCGAACGCCTCTGCATGTCGTCCAGCACCGCCGCGGTCGGCCAGCAATCGAGCTTCAGCCGGTTGGCCTTCTGATACGCGCCCAGCGCTGCGCGCGTTTGCATCCCGGCCTTGCCATCGACCTTGTCCTTGTAGAGCCCAAGCTTGGTGAGCGTGCGCTGCATGGTCTCCACCTGAGCCGTGCGCAGCTGCGTGTTCTTGCTCCACGGGGTCTCGAACGGACGCGGGTCGGCGATGCGATCACTGAGGTGGCCGACGAACAGAACGTAGAGGTCGGAGAAATTATACTCCTTGATGACGTAATAGTTCTTGAGCGTCAGAAACGCCGGCCCATACGTCCCCTCGGGCAGGAGAAGCGAGGCCGGCTCGGAAAGATCGGCCTGACCCGGTTTGCGGCCATAGGCGGGAACGAAGCCTTGCTTGAGCCAATCGCTGACGGGGCGCGTCACCTCCGGCACGGCGACCGTGCAATCGATGCCCTGCGGCGCGCGCACTTCATAAGCCCATCGGATGCCCCGCTGCCATCCTTTGCCCACGAGCTGCTGCGCCGCGGAAGCGAGCGCATCCGGGACCGAATGCCAGATGTCCTTCTTGCCGTCGCCGTCGAAATCGACGGCATACTTGTAAAACTCGGAGGGCAGGAACTGCGTGAGGCCCATGGCTCCTCCCCATGAGCTGCGCATGTCCGCGAGCTTCACGTGCCCCTCTTCCAGCATCTTGAACGCATAGAGCAGCTCCTGCTGGAAGAAGTCCTTCCGGCGTCCATAGTAGGCCTGAGTAGCGAGCACGGTGATGGCGTTTTTCGGCAGCTTGTAAGTCCCGAACGCGGTCTCGCGTCCCCAGATGGCGAGCAGCACGTTTCCGGGCACGCCGAATTTCTGCTCGATGGCCGCAAGCGTGCGGCTGTGCTCGGCTGCGAGCTTTC
>DASXIG010000079.1:0-5312 GCA_036498105.1 Xanthobacteraceae bacterium
AAGCTGACGTTACCTGCTCGTTAGGGGTAAGCAGGTTCGACATCCTGGTCACGCCTCACCAACCAAGGAGGATGACCATGGAGATTCAGGCGTAAATGACGTCCCCAACGCCGCGACGAGAGCCGTGGAACAAGGGCAAGCTCATTGGCCAGAGGCCGCCGTTACGGCCAAAGCATGTTTGGTCGATCCGTACCAGACTGCAGATGGACGGACGGACGCGCGACTTGGCGATGTTCAATCTCGCGATCGACAGCAAGCTGCGGGGCTGCGATGTCGTCGCACTTCGGGTCGAGGACGTTGCGCCGAGCGGGTATGCCGTTGATCGCGCCACAGTGCGGCAGAAGAAAACGGGTCGGCCCGTCAGGTTTGAATTGACGGAGCAGACGCGGCAGGCTGTTGACGATTACATCAAAGCCGCTGCCAAGAAACCGGGCGAATTTCTGTTCAGTGGCCGTGGTGATCACAACCGCTGCATGACCACCCGGCAATATGCGCGGCTCGTCTCGAGCTGGGTTGCGACGATTGGCCTCGACCCGCACTTTTTCGGCACGCACTCCCTTCGACGTACCAAAGCGACGCTCATCTATCGTCGAACTGGCAATCTGCGTGCCGTGCAGCTGCTGTTGGGACATACGAAGATCGAGAGCACCGTCAGGTATCTCGGTATTGAAGTCGATGATGCCCTCGCCATAGCTGAACAAGTTGACGTCTGAACGACAGGGGCAAAGCCGAACTGGCTTTGCTCCTCCTCAATCGTCGCAGACGTGCCATGACCGGACCTTCACTGCTGACGAAGTCGCGAGGGCCGAAGGCGTAATCAGGTACGTGCTCAGGCCCTCGAGCAGCACCTTTGCCTCTTTGAGATCGGGCCTGTCGAAGGCTCTGGTGAACATTGCGATTTCATCTGGACGCCAACCTCGACTGATTGAGGCGCACGCTCAACAAAGTCACCAGAGCAAATGGCGTCATCCGAAGCCAGGATGGTGCCCATAGAAAGTCAGTTTTAGGGACCATTTCTTACCAATACGGTGCCGGACGCTTCAATTTGAGGTTACGCATCCAATATCTCCGGAGGAGAGTAGGCCTCGAGGTCACGCACTCCCTGCCGGTACCATCAGTATTTCAATCGTTCACACCAACGGCGCCGTTAGCTGCTTTCACACAGTGATCCTTTCAGGTACCTACCGCTTTGGCGGGGCCGGGGCCTTGAGGTGGATCAATTGGCCGAAGCGAGTTGGGCAAGGCGACAGGCTCCGCGTATTGACCGAGTAGCCGATTGGCGACAAAGGCGGCATGTGTGCGGTTCGTCGCGTTGAGCTTCTTCAGGATGTTGCGGACGTGCACCTTGACCGTGTTTTCCTGCATGTCTAACTGCCTGGCGATCAGCTTGTTGGGCTTGCCCTCGCGCAGGAGATCGATTACCGAAAGCTCACGCGGCGTAAGGTCCAGTCCGTCCGATCGCCTCTGCCGTCCACCTTCTGGTTGGTCACCCGGCTTTGCGGCTGTCGAGCGCAACGCATCCGCCGGAACAAAGGTGCCACCCGCGCCGATAAGCCTCAGCGCAGCCACCACAACCCCGCATTCGACCGATGTAGGGATGTAGCCCCGCACGCCATGCGTCAGAGCTTGGTTGATTTCGGCAACATCGTTCCTGTCAGCAAGCACAACGGCCGAAGCCTCCGGGAGCCGCACCCGCAGAAGCTCGAGCGCGCTTTTTACGCATGTGTTCGTTAGCCCCAAGTCTCTGATGTATACGACAACAAGATTTGGTCCGCCGATCCCCTCGGTTTCGAGCAATTCTTCGCACGTGGAAGCCGCGACCATTGCGTATTCGGGGAGCGCCTTAGCTAACAGGTCTGCCATCAAGCTGCGCGTCAACGGCTGCGGATCGATCAACGCCATCGAGGTAGGTAACTTCTCACGCGCACGCCCGGCGTGAGCTGACGGACTGAGCGATCCCCTTGAGTGCAAGCCACGCTGCCGGCTGGCATTGTTGGGGTCAGGCGGTACCATGGCGCTGGGGAAGACGGTGGGTGGATGCGGAAGCTTCATTGCATATCGCTGGTATATCGTGAGCTAGGCGACGCCGCCTGCGGGTCGCATGGTCGAACGGCCCCCGAAATCGCTCGATCCGGGTGGCACAGCGCGTCGAACGCATCGAGCGACCAACCGCCAGAGCAAACCGCCATCGTGCGGCTTTCCTGAGAGCGGTTTGCGGTCATATCGATAAAGAACCGGTCGCGGCCGGCGCGACGCCAACGGTCCGAAACTCTTCAGCCATACCGAGGACGCACATGCTCATGCCATATTTGGAGATCGTGTAGCCGCAATGCTCTCCAAACCAAGCGGGCACCAGATCGAGCGGCGGCGACAGAACGAGGACGTGCGGATTCGAGGCTTGAGATAGAAACGGAAGGCAAGCTTGCGTCGTCGCGAACGTGCCCCGAAGGTTGACTGAAAGCATGAGGTCGAACTTGTTCATCGAAAGGTCCGGAGTCTTGGACAGATTGAGAGCGCTCGCGTTGTTGACGAGTATGTCGATCCCACCAAAGGCTTCGGCAGCCTTCGCGACGGCTACGCGGATGTCGTCATCTCGCCGAACGTCAAGTTGAAGCGGAAGCGCTTTGCCGCCGATCGCCTCGATCTCGCGGGCGACGGTCTGGATGGTCCCCGGCAATTTAGGATGTGGCTCGTTGGTCTTGGCTGCGATCACGACGTTCGCGCCGTCTGCGGCCGCTTTGAGCGCGATCGCCCGCCCGATCCCACGACTGCCACCAGTGATGAAGATGGTCTTTCCGCGCAGATTTGTCACGGTCGTATCTCTTTCATATAGGCGTCACGCAGGACGAACTTCTGAATTTTTCCGGAAGTCGTCTGCGGAAATTGCTCGACGAATTTCCAGATGCGAGGGACTTTGAAAGAGGCGAGCCTGGATCTGCAGAATTCCATGAGTTCATGTTCGTCGATCGCCTCTCCGGCTTTGACCTGCACGAAAGCGACGAGTACCTCGCCCCAGTCCTTGTCCGGAACACCGACGACGGATACTGCCGAAACCAGTGCGTGATCGTGGAGCACGTCCTCGATCTCGCGGGGATAAATGTTCTCTCCGCCGCGGATGATCATGTCTCTTTGGCGTCCCTGGATGCGGCAATAGCCATGCTCGTCCAGGCTGCCGAGATCTCCTGTGTGGAGCCATCCGTCCGCGTCTAGGACCTCGCGCGTCGCGTCTGGATTGTCGAAGTAGTCCTTCATGACTGAATAGCCGCGGGCACAGATTTCGCCGATCGCTCCAACAGGTACGGTCTCTCCTGTTTCCGGATCGATGATCTTGATCTCCGTTTGTGCCATCGGCCGGCCGACGGTCATGACCCATTCCGGATGGGAGTCGTCCGGCAGCGTGTGCGTGATGTACGGTGAAGCCTCAGTCTGACCGAAACCGATCGCGACCTTGATGCCCATCGACTGCGTGCGTCGAACGAGCTCTGGTGGGACGGGTGCCCCGCCGAGCGTCACCAGCCGCCATGATGAAAAATCGCGATCGCCGATCGAGGGGTGTTCGAGTATGCGAATGAGCATCGTCGGCACGCAGAGCATGATCGTGCCGCGTTCTTCTTCGAAGAGACGCAGCACGAGTTCGGGGTCGAAGCCAGGGGGCAGTACCTGGGTGCCCCCTGTCTGAAGGGCCCCGAGCGTAGCCAAACCGCACCCGGCGGTATGAAACATTGGCATCGGATTGATCCACGTATCGTCGGGGCCTGCCCCGATCGTCAAAGCGTAGATCCGACCGTTGTTAGCCAAGTTCCGATGCGTTAGACGCGCGCCTTTCGGGACCCCTGTCGTCCCCGACGTGTATTGAATTTGAGCGACGTCATTTGGGTGGACGTCGGGCAAGAGTAAGTCCGCTGCTCCGCTTCGGAGAAAGTCCGACCAAGACGACAGCGGGATAATGGTTTCCAACGACGGCACGTCGCTGCGGACACGATCAATGACGGACACAAGATTGCGGTCGCGGAACACGTCTTGAACGACGATACCCCTGGCCTTGGATTGCTTGAGAACGAAGATGAGTTCTTCATCCAGAAAAGCCGGGTTGATGGTTACCAACGTAAGACCCGCTAGCGCCGCGCCGAACTCGACGAGTAGCCATTCGGGTTGGTTGGCCATCCAGATTGCAACGTGATCGCCCGGTTCGAAGCGCGAGAGTAGCGCCCTAGCGACCTGCTCTGACTGCTCGATAAGGTCCTGGAAAGTCCACTTGCGGCGCTCGCTGGTCTCTAATGCCCCCTGAATCAACGCCGGTTTTGACGGCCAGGTTTTGACGGCGAGCCTCAACGCATCGCCGAGAGTTTGCTCGAGTACAGGCTGGGAAGCATTCGCCGCAACATAAGACCACGCTGGTTGCGAGGCGTGACTACCTCGGGCCATATCCACCCTCCCGACAGCTCTTATCTCGGATTACCCCCGCCGAACCCAATAGAAAGGCCAAGCCGGATAGAGGACCCGCCCTGAGCTCGGTTGTCCGTCGTGCTCAAGTTGCGGTAGCTTCGTATGCGAACTATCGATTTGATCGATTGGATGAGACATAGCAGAATTGTCCTTTGGCTCTCATGAGCGTATCGGCATTGCATGTTTGACGCTCCCTGGGTGTCCGGGAGCCGGCAGTCGTGTGCGTGATGCTCTGTAATTTGGGAGAGGCAGGGCGGACGATCGTGAAGATTCTTGCTATTCTTTTGCGATCCGGCTGTCAGCTATTGGAGAAGGCGCGATTGCTGCGGGCTGGCCGTTACGCTTGCGGTGAGGTCAGGCGGTGACCCGAGATAACGGAACCCCATGAACGCGTCGGACCCAACGCGACAGGTGGCTCTGGTCGGCAAAGCCGGTGCGGGCAGCGATTTCGGCGAACCCGGACCGCCCTTCCCGAACAAGCTCGAGCGCACGCTGCAATCTGAGGTGCACGACGTAGCGATGCGGTGTAACACCGACAGATCGGGTAAACACCCGCGTGAAATGGAATGGGCTGCGCCCCGCGAGATCCGCGAGCGCCTCGACGCCGATCGGCTCATCAAGATGAGCGACGACGTAATCCCTGAGCCGCCGGAGCTGGTCTTTGCTCAGCGTGCCGCGCGGCCGCGCTGGCATCGCCTCGGTGTGGCCCGCCACCAATCCATCGACGAAGCTGCTCGCCGCCTCGTTCCAGGAGAGGGCTCCGTTTGGATAATTGTGTATGCTCTCGTAAGCCAAGGTGCGGTCGAGCGCGAAAAGCGCAGGGTCATCACCGTACATGCGCTCGATCAGCCGCGCCTCGGGCAATG
>DASXIG010000080.1:0-6447 GCA_036498105.1 Xanthobacteraceae bacterium
CGCCAATTCCGTCTGCACCTCGCGGTATCGCCGTTCGCTCTCGCGGGCTTCGGCCTCCGCCTGCTTGCGCTCGGTCAAGTCGACGACAAAAGCGACACCCTCGTTCCCGCCGTCTTCGAAAGGCGCGATACCGACCAGCACCGGCACCCGGCTGCCATCCTTACGGATGTATTCCTTCTCATATGGCGGGATAGCGCCTATTCCCGCAAGCTCAGCCAGATCCTGTGCACCGCGGTCGCGCCATTCCGGTGGTATCAGGTCCTGCCTACGCACGCGACCGGCGGCGAGATCTTCACGATCGTATCCGACCATGCGGAGAAACGCGTCGTTGGCTTCGAGAATCTTATCGAAATCCCAGATGATGATCCCAATAATGTTGGCGTCGACCAAGCGCCGGATCTTTGCCTCGCGTTCTGCGAGGTCGCGATACAAACGGGTATTCTCCAGCGAGATCGCCGCCTGCGAGGCGAGGAGCTTCAGCACCGCGATCCGGGCCGGCGCAAAGGCGCGCGAGGTGAGATTGTTCTCGAGGTAGAGGACGCCGATGAGCTTGGCCTGGTTGATCAAGGGCAGGCAGAGAATGGAACGCGCCCGGCACTGACGGATGTAAGGGTCCGCAGCGAACGAGGGCTGGGTCGCGGCATCGTCGAGAATGACATTCTCCCGGGTGCGCAAAACATGGTGCAGGACCATCTCCGGCAGGACCGAGGCGGTCACCAGCGCATTGCGTAGTTCTACGAGGACAGCATCGCCGGCGGTCGTGGCTTCCGCTTCGATCCGCAGCTCGGCCCCTCGCGATAGGATCAACATGCCGCGCTCGGCGCCCGCCTGCGCAATCGCGGTGCGCATGAGCGTGTCGAGCAATTTCTCCAGCACGATCTCGCCCGAGACGGCCTGCGACACCTTGATCACGGTCGCGAGATCGAGGTGTTCGACCGGCGTCGCGATCGTGCTTGTAGGGCCGGTAGCAGGCCCCTCCGTCCTAAGGTGCGGATGCATCTCCTCGAGTTGCTGCACCTTCGCATCGGCTCCCCAACGCAGGTAGCAGTAGCGGGCGTCCTGCAAATACACATGGGCAGTCTTCTCAAGACTGCGCGCCGCGTAGAAGCGGGACGCGAGCTCATTGGCGAGCGCCTCATTTTGTATAAAGCCGTTCGCGCGGGCCGAGCGGATGGCGCGCTCGTAAAGGTCCATGGCGTCGAGCGCGCGGCCTTCGATTCGCGCGATCTCCGCGCCCACCAGCGCGGCGCGGTTCTCGAAATTCTCGGGGCAATTCTCCGCCCAGATTTCGAGCTGCTGGTGGTGTGCAGCGAGGGCCTCCAGATGCCGCTGCCGCTCGCCGGCCGCTGCGACATCCCACGATACGGCGCGGGCCAGCGCGCCATAAAAATGATACTCTGCCGTTTCTAACAGTGACATCGATGTCGACAGCAGCGGTTGCGCCTTCGATGAGGCATCGACAGCCGCAGCATAGTCGCCAGCCAAAAAGTGCGCCTGCAGCTTTCGTATCCAATACCAGCACTCGGGAAGCGCCAATGCCGACTGGCTTGACAGGTGTCGCTGGAATTCACGCTCATCGAACTGCGCGTCATCAAAGGAGCCGAAGCTCGCCGTTAGTCCACGCAGCGACCGGATAAGCCCGAGCTGTCCGGTGATCCAACAGGCGACAACGCCGAACCGCAATTTCTCCGCAAACTCGAGACCGCTTTCCGCCTCCCTTTGCGCTTCTACGAGCGGATCACCGGCGAACAGAAGATTGGCGTTCAGCTGGGCGCGGGCTAATCCCGCATAAGTGAGGTCGCCGACACGATTTGCGATTTCGAACGCGCGGCGCAGGAGATCACCGCCGATCCGGACATGTCTCGTCCAGGCAACCACGAACCCGAAATTCTCAAGCGTCCTGGCCTGGAAGCGCTTCAATTCCGGCCTTCTTTCAACCAGCTCGCAGCCGAGCCGGCCAAATCGATATCCGGCGTCGTAATTGCCGAAAAGCGGCCCAGCGAACATGCCAAACAGCTCATAGGCGGAACACGCGGCGTCGCTGTTGCCGTGCTCGAGACTGAGATTGACGGCCCTACAGGTTGCCAGGGAAAACAAATACGACGACCTAAAGAACGCAGGCACCGCGATCCTTATCAAGAGGTCCACCGTTGCGAGCGACTCCGGGTCGCTCATCAAAGGCAGCTCAATGAGCTCCTCGATTGCGCGACTCCCGAGCTGCGACCAGATCCGCTCGTATTCGCGGCGCGCTTCCTGTTCGGTCGGATGCGGCGACCAGTCGAGCCCCAAAGGCCGGAGGTAGTCGAGACCGACGGCTATGGCGCGGTCGGTCTGATCGATGGTCATGTACAGATCCACCCGCAAACACGCCACCGTCGCGCGTTGGAGCGTCGCCGCGGCGCGCGTAGAAAGCGCAGCCAGGCGCTCCTCCGCTTCCGCCAGCGCGCCCGTCACGAACTCGCATTCCGCCCGGTGCAGCTCCAGCTCGAACATCAGCTCGTGCCGACGTTCCCAGGAGTCTCCCGGCAGCAGGGCCGCACCCGCGCCTAGATAGTTCAGCGCCGAGGCGTATGCGGTAGAGGCCTTCGCGCGCTTGCCCGCAAGCAGGTTGAGCTCGACCAGCTGCTCACGCTCCTCTCGTGAGGTGATCAAGGCCGCGCCGCGGTTGAGCTGATTGACGATTCCGAAGATCGCCTCCTCCCGCTTCTCGGGAAGCGTGTGCGCCGCGAGCAGTCTCCCGATTCGAAGGTGCGCCTGGGCACGTCGCTCCTCCGGGATCAAGGAATAGGCGGCTTCCTGAACGCGATCGTGGACGAAGCGGTAGCCGCCCGCGAGATGCTCCAGTAATTCCTGACGCACGGCCGGCCACAGAGCCGGGTGGACCTGCTCCTCCGAAGTCCCGAGCACGATCGAAAGTGTTGTGATCTCGGCGATATTTCCGAAACAGGCCAGCTGCTGCAACGCATTCTGCGTTTCCGCCGGCAGGCGCGTGAGCTTGCCGACCATAAGATCCACTACGTTATCAGTGTATCCCTTGTCGTGAATGCGGCCGAGATCCCAGGTCCAGCGCGCAGCGTCATGATCGAAGATGAGCATTCTCTCTTCGGCGAGCGAAGAGATAAACTGAATGGCAAAGAACGGATTGCCACCCGTGTTCTCGTGCATCAGTTGTGCCAGCGGCATGGCGCGCTCCGCCTCGCAGCGAAGCGCGTCCGCAATCAACTGTCCGAGATGCTCCCGGGCGAGCGGCGCAAGCGCGATCTCCGCTACTTTTCCGCCGGCGGTCTTGATGGCGTCGAGCTTTCGCATCAGCGGATGGGAAGCAGTGACTTCGTTGTCGCGATAGGCACCAATCAGCATGAGGTGCTGCAGATCCGACCGGGTCAGCAGATCCTCCAGCAGGTCGAGCGTCGCCGCGTCGAGCCACTGCAGATCGTCCAGAAACAGCGCCAGTGGATGCTCCGGTCGGGCAAATACGCCGATGAAGCGTCGAAACACGAGCTGGAAACGATTCTGCCCCTGCTGCGGCTCAAGCTCCGGGACTGGCGGCTGCTCTCCGATGATGAGCTTCAGTTCGGGGATGAGGTCTGTCATGAGCCGTGCATTCGGGTCGAGCGCCCTCAGAAGCGCATCGCGCCAGATCGCCAAGTCGGTGTCGCTCTTCCCCAGAAGAGGTCGCACCAGACTCTGAAAAGCCTGCACCAGGGTCGAATAGGGGATGTCGCGCCTGTACTGGTCGAACTTGCCGGATGCCAAAAGCCCCCGCGGCGGCACAAGTACCTTTTGCAGTTCATTGACGACCGAGGATTTGCCGATGCCCGAATAGCCGGAGACCAGCACCAGCTCCGGCGTGCCGCTTTTGACAATGCGGTCGAAGGAGGCGAGCAGGGTCTCGACCTCGCGCGCCCGCCCGTACAGCTTTTCGGGGATCAGCAGCCGGTCGGGCGTATCGTGTTGGCCGAGCGGGAAGTCATCGATGCCGTGCTGACGCTCCCAATCGGCCAGGCAGCGCTGCAGGTCGCGCTCGAGACCGGACGCGGTCTGGTAGCGCTCCTCGGCGGTCTTGGCGAGCAGCCTCATGACAAGCTGCGAGACCGGCGCCGGGACACTCTCCAGCCGCTTGCTGGGCGCCGGCGGCTGCCGCGCGATGTGGCAGTGGACCCACTCCATCGGATCGGACGCTGCAAACGGCAGAGCGCCCGTGAGCATCTGATAGAACGTGACGCCGAGCGAATAGAGGTCGCTGCGCGAATCTATGGAGCGATTCATCCGCCCGGTCTGTTCAGGGGCCATATAGGCCAGCGTGCCGGCGATGGTTTCGGGCGGCTGGGGTGCTTGTCGTTCGCGAGGAAGCCGCGAGGCAATGCCGAAACCCGTGAGCCGCACCTCGCCACTCGTATGGTTCACCAGGATATTGGTCGGCTTGAGGTCCTTGTGGACGAGGCCGCGCTGGTGGACCTTGCCCAGAGCCCCGGCAACGCCGATGGCGAGGCGCAAAAAACCTCCCACCTCCATTGGCGCGCCAAGCAGCTGGTCGAGCGGCTCGCCGCCGAAGTCCTCAAGCACCAGCATGGTGCGACCACGTTCGCGGATGAGTTCCACCGGCCGTGCCGCCCAGGCACGATCCAGCTCATCCTTCAAGTCATATTCATGCGTGAGGCGATCGAGGCAGTCGCGCGACGGGTGTTCCGCGGCAGTCAGCACGGTCAGCACGGAACTGCGGTTGCCGTCAGGGCCCGGGCGCCATACTCGGGAGAAGATGCGTTCGCCGTCCGCGCACAAGAGTTGGAGCCGGTTGTCCCCATCTGCGGCGCGCCATGAGGAGGGGTTCATCCGCCGGACTCCGAGGTCAGGCCACTGCCGTCATTTGGATATCGAACGCGAGCTAAGTACTCTGGCTGGTTTCCGGATTCAGCTGCAGCTTGTCGGCCATTCGCGCCAGTTCGGGCAGCGACGAAGCGCGCATCTTCCGCATCACCTGGCCGCGATGGACCTTCACCGTGATCTCGCTCACGCCCAGGTCAGCGGCGACCTGCTTGTTGAGCCGCCCCGTCACAACCAAAGCCATGACTTCGCGCTCGCGCGGGGTCAGCGTCTCGAAACGCGCCCGGAGCTCCACGAGCGTCTTTTCGTTCTCGAGCCATGCGCGGTCCCGGGCAAGCCCGAGCGCAACTGCGTCAAGCAAATCCTGGTCTCGGAATGGTTTTGTCAGAAACTCGATCGCGCCGCTCTTCATCGCCTGGACCGACATCGGAATGTCGCCGTGCCCGGTTATGAAGATGATCGGCAGCTGAGTCTTCGCCGTCGCGAGCTCCCGTTGAAAGTCGAGGCCGCTCTGTCCGGGCAATCGGACGTCGAGCACCAGGCAGGTAGGCCCGGCCGGCCGGCCCGAATTGAGGAACTCGGTCACGGAGCTGTGCAGGTTGATCTGAAACCCCACCGATCGAAGCAGGCTCCCGAGCGACTCCAGGACGGCCGGATCATCATCGATGACGATGACCGTTGACGGCTGCTCCTTGGTTTTCTGGTCCGGCACTGGTCTCCCAAGCGGTAGATCGGGGCCAAGCATAGCGCGATTACCGCAGGCCTTTCCAGCGCCAGACTGGAGACCACCAGCTCGTGCATCGATGCGATAGGCCGAACAGGGTGGGGCGCTCACGATCGTGATGCCGGCGATCCTATGCCGTTGATTAAAGCCCGCGGCAAGGATTAGGCAGCCTACACTCTTGTATAGTCGCCCCTGGCCGCGCTCTGTTGCACGGTTATACATAACGTCTTTCTGCGATATTTACGGTGCTGCGGGTGGCGAACCTCTGGAGATCCAAGATGATGGGGAGCCTCACTCCTGACCGCTGGCGGGAGCCCCCGGTCATCCTCCGTTACGTGCTTCCCGTTCTTTCCGTTGCTGCCGCGGCGGTGCTCGTGAACTCCACCGGTGTCCGCTTGGCTGTGACCCCCAGCTTCATTTGCGCTGTGATACTTAGCGCCTGGTTCGGCGGGATGGGCCCAGGACTGTTTGCGACCGCGCTGTCGGTTGTGGCGATCGAGTATTATTTCGTGCCGCCGATCGGGTCCTTGGCGATCAAACCCGCGTTAATATCCGGGATCATCTTGTTTTCGCTGGCAGCCCTGTTTGTCGCCTGGCTGAGCGCTACCCAGCGCAAAACTGCGAAATCGCTGAGCCGCATTGGCGATGAGCTGGCCGCGAAAATTCACGACCTGGAAGGGTCGAACAAAGCGCTGAAAGCGGAGATCGCGGAGCGGATGCGGATCGAGACCTCATTGCGTGCAAGCGAAGCGAGACTAAGCGCGCTGGTAGGCTCGACCGACGAGATCGTCTACGAGTTCGATGCGGATGGAAAATACCTGAACGTCTGGGCCAAGGATGAAGAGCTCCTCATCTGGCCGCGTGACCAATTGATAGGTCGCGGGCTTGGCGACATCCTC
>DASXIG010000081.1:0-2725 GCA_036498105.1 Xanthobacteraceae bacterium
GTGCTTGGCGCCAGCACCATCTCGATGCAGACCGCGAAGAATGTCTTCCTGTGGCCCGGCCGCGACTGGCTGCGCAAAGGCTTCGAAGCCTGGTTCACGGCGCTGATCGAGCTTGCCTGGGGCAAGCGACGGATCATGGAAGTCTATCTCAACGTGGCCGAATGGGGGCCGGGCGTCTACGGCGCCGAGGCCGCCGCCCGGCATTATTTCCACAAGCCGGCGGAAGCGCTCGACGCAGAGGAGGCTGTCCGTCTCGCGGCGGCGCTCCCCGATCCGCTCGGCTGGTCGCCGCGCCGCCCCGGCCGCCGCCTGCTCGCCCGCGGCGCCGCGATCCGCGCGCACACGCCCGCCGTCCCCACGGCGCTGCCTTTGCCGTGCGGGGCGTGAGGCGCATAAACGGCCTCCGCGTCACCGGTCTGCCGCGCCCAACCTAACCCGGGCTGGGGCCTTGAACGCCGGAAAGCGCTGGCGCGAAACTGGCGCGAAGAAGGGTGGATCGATGCGGTCGCGACTGCTTCTATCGTGGTGGATCAGCGCGGCTATCGGATTCTGACGAGGGCGAGCTACGCCGTCATTCGACCGGCTCGTCTGCAGCTATGAGCAGAACGGCACCATACGCCTGGCACGGCTCGATCTGCGTGCGGGCCGGCTCGATCCGCTCGATCTCCCGTACCAGGATTATTCGTTCGTTCGAGTGCAGGGCGAGCGGATCGTCTCCGCGCGGGCTCGCCGACCGGCGCACTGCCTTTACTATGCGCCGTCTAATCCCAGCTTTGCCGCCATCGCGCTGTCCGGGCGCTCAGCCGGATGGAGGCATCCGATCCCGGCCATGTGGGCCGGGCGCCACCCACCCCGCCCGCGCGCGGGCGGCGCCGTCATGGCCGGACGTCGTGCCGATTTAACAGTCCGCATTCAGGTCCGTGAGCAGTTTCCCCGGCGGACCGACGGTCACGATCTGCCCTGAATACTTCCCCACGGCCTCGCCAGGAACATCAGCGAAACCGCCACAGCGCGGACATGAGAGGGCACCCCTCACCAACCATCGCCATCGCGCGGGAGCGTAGCTGATCCCTCCGGCATCTCTCTTTGACAACACGTGGGACCCGGGGTTCGAATCCACTTTGCTCCAGACGGAGTCCGCTGCGAACCTGACCTCCCCCCTTTGGTGCGCCAGCGCCGGAAAAGCCTGTGGAGGCGCGTAGCTTTAAGAACCGGATGAGTGGGTGGCGCATTGCCGTGTTTGTCTCGGGAGAACGGGACGGGGGCCGCAATGCGCAGGATATGGTCTCTCACAATCGCGCTCCTCGGGTTGGTCACCGCCGCTGGGGCGGCTGAAGACCGGGGTTTCGATGGCGCCCATGACCCGGCGCTGGCCGCGGCTCAGATGGCCGGCATGGGCCTCACGGTAAGCGACACCGTAAGCGGCGGAAGACATCCGCCACCTCCAGAGTGCTGGGCATGCAAAGGCTCTCAGGCGGGCGGCATCACCGAGAGATGCAAGCGATCAAGGGGACTAGGCGTGCCGGCGATGACATTGGTCGCAACGCGGGTATAGATCGCCGTCGTCGCCAGCCGGCCATGGTTTTCGGCGCTGACCCACCACAAGTCCAATCGCCGGTGAACGCGAAAGATTGCCCCTAAAGAGACCTTGCCGGCGCGATCGGAGAACGGCGCAGTTTAGTGGGATAGCGGTCATTCCCGACGCGTGTTTACGTTGGCACCTTCCCCACGAAAGTTGTGCACTTGTTCATGACAGGATGTTTTGGTGTTACCGAAGTATTCTTGCAGAAGACCGCTGAGAATTATCTTTATATTCTCATCTTTCTTTTAGGCAGCTTTTGTCTTCTGTAGCGCTGTAGGCTCCGCAATCGGGGCCTGTGGAGGCTGCCACTTGCCAGCATCAATTTCGGCGATCTGCCGATCTACCAGGGACACGGCATGACGCGAGAACGGCCTGAGATGCAGATAAAACGCGGCGAGAATGCCCACATAATCGAGAGCGCGAGGGTTCTTACGCGCGCATTCAAAGAAAACTTTGCAAAAGGGCCATAGCGCCGCCGGCTGCTGCACGGCGATGCGTCGCACGAGCCGCCACAGCAAGGCAAAATCGCGTCGCGGGACTCCAAAAACGCGCGGGAGCGGAATATCCGTGCTTGCGCTTCGGTCCAGCACGGGCCGGTCGAGCAGGCGCGCGACTGTCCGCACCCGTCCGTAATAGGTAGTGGGGCGATAGATGCGCGCTAGGATTGTCCTGTAATCCGTGAGGATGTCGCGCCGAGGCCGCGCGGTCTTGAAATTGAGCCCGCTCGTGGATTGGTCGCCGCCGACACCATCCTTGGCGAGCGCTCGCATCGTGTCATCAGGCGGAAATAGACGTCCTTCGCGCGCAAGGCGACGGGTCAGCTGCGTGTTGGGCAGCGCGTAGAGAAGACCGACCATGCAGAACGGGATCGATGTCGCTTCGATGCATTCGATCATTGCGTCGGCCACAGCACCCTTCTCGCTGTCAAAGCCAACGATGAAACCTGCGTTTACGAACATGCCGGCTTGGTAGATCTTGGTCACGCAGTGGGCCAGCGACCGGCGGGTATTCTGCTTCTTCTGCATCGACACGAGCGTATCCGTATCTGGGCTCTCGATACCGACAAAAACAGTAAAGAAATTCGCCTCACGCATCATGGCCAACAGCGTGTCGTCGTCGGCGAGGTTGATCGACGCCTCAGTC
>DASXIG010000082.1:0-3397 GCA_036498105.1 Xanthobacteraceae bacterium
GGCTCATAGATGACGCGCTTCTGCTCGTCGTCGTAGCGGACCTCGACAAATCCGGTCAGCGGAAAGTCCTTGCGCAGCGGATGACCTTCGAAGCCATAGTCGGTCAGCAGCCGCCGCATATCCGGATGGCCGGTGAATACAATTCCATAGAGGTCGTAAACTTCGCGCTCGAACCAATTGGCGCCGGGAAAAACCTCGATGATGGAAGGGACGGGTGCTCCTTCACCTGCTTCGAGCTTCACGCGAACACGCTGGTTCTGCTTGGGCGAGAGGAAATGATAGACTACATCGAACCGGCGCTCGCGCTCGGGCCAATCGACGGCGGTGATGTCGATGATGCACCAGAACTGGCAGCGCTCGTCGTCCCGCAGGAATCTCACGACTTTTACGATATCGCTCGGCGTGGCGGTCACGGTGAGCTCGCCATGCGAGATGTGGTGTCGCTGCACCGAACCCGGCAGGGCGCCGGCGATGGTCTCGCCCAGGGTGTGCAAGCTTTCGTCCATCAGGAGAATCCGTCAGCGCTCGATCGTGCCGACGCGGCGAATCTTCTTTTGCAGCAGCAGCACGCCGTACAGCAAGGCCTCGGCAGTCGGGGGACAGCCCGGCACATAGATGTCGACCGGCACGATGCGGTCGCAGCCGCGCACCACCGAATAGGAGTAATGGTAGTAGCCGCCGCCGTTCGCGCAGGAGCCCATCGAGATGACGTAGCGCGGCTCCGGCATCTGATCGTAGACCTTGCGCAAGGCAGGCGCCATCTTGTTGGTGAGCGTGCCTGCCACGATCATGACGTCGGATTGCCGCGGGGAGCCACGCGGCGCAAAGCCGAAGCGCTCCGCGTCGTAGCGCGGCATCGACATCTGCATCATCTCGATCGCGCAGCAGGCAAGCCCGAACGTCATCCACATCAGGGATCCTGTGCGAGCCCAGATGATGAGATCGTCCGCGGTGGTGACGAGGAACCCCTTATCCGCCAGCTGGGCGTTCAGACCGCTGAAGAACGGATCGTCGCCCCGAGCAGGTTTATCCGTATCGGGGACCACAAGCCGGTTGGCGGTCGTGGCGGTCTCTAGTCCCATTCCAGCGCTCCTTTGCGCCACTCATATATGAACCCCACGGTCAAGACGCCAAGGAAGATCATCATCGACCAATAGCCGAAGAGGCCGAGATCACCCAAAGCGACGGCCCACGGAAACAGGAAGCTCACTTCGAGATCGAAAATGATGAACAGGATCGCCACCAGATAGTAGCGCACGTCAAACTTCATACGGGCGTCATCAAAGGCGTTGAACCCGCATTCGTAAGCCGAGAGCTTTTCCGGATCCGGCTTCTTGAAGGCGACGAGGAACGGGATCAGCAGGAGCGCCAGGCTGATGGCAAGCGCAACGGCGATGAAAATGACGAGCGGCAGGTAATCCTGCAAAAGCTCATGCATGAGTCGTCTCCGGCACCGTTTGCCCGATGGACAGGTTCACGGGTCCGCGATCTTGTCGCCGACCCGGCAGGCACTCGGAACGGCCCTGTCAGGAAGACATGTCCGAAGGCAAGGACGGAGCGTCCTGCCTTTAGCGCAGTGCACAATGAGTGGCAAGGCGAGTGATAAGGCGAGGGACAAGGCGACCTTTGACCGGGACTTGACCGGACGATGCATCGCTCCGAGCATGACCGGCTTTCCATTCCGTAGTCCCGCCCGTCCCTCAACCCTGGAGGCACCATGCAGCGCAAGGTCATGATCTCGTGTGCGGTCACCGGCTCAGCCGATTCGCCGGGCCGCAACCCGGCAGTTCCCGTCACGCCGCAGCAGATCGCCCAGTCGGCCATTGACGCAGCCAAGGCTGGAGCCGCGATTGTGCACGTCCACGTGCGCGATCCACAGACAACCCGGCCAAGCATGGAGCTGGCGCACTACCGTGAAGTGGTGGAGCGGGTCCGCGACAGCGGAGCGGACGTCCTCATCAATCTCACCACCGGGCCGGGAGCGCGCTTCGTGCCGGGAAAAGAGGACCCGGAGAAGCCTGGCCCGGGTACTACGCTCAAGCCACCGGCGGAGCGCGTGCGGCACATCGTGGAGCTAAAGCCCGACATCTGCAGTCTCGACATGGGCAGCCTGAACATGGGCCCGCACGTGTTCATCAATACGCCCTCCCATCTTGAGACGATGGCAGTCGCAATCCGGGATGCGGGCGTGCTCCCTGAGCTCGAAGTGTTCGAGACCGGCCACCTCCTGCTCGCCAAGCGGATGATCGAGAACGGCCACATCAAGCCGCCTGGCATGTTCCAGATCTGCCTGGGCATCTCGTGGGGTCAGCCGGCGACCCCCGAAGCGATGAGCTACATGCGCAGCCTTTTGCCGGCAGCCTCGCCTTGGTTTGCCTTCGGCATCTCGCTGCATCAGTTTCCCATGGCCGCGCAGGCCGTGCTGCTCGGCGGCCATCCGCGGGTCGGGCTCGAGGACAATCTCTATCTGGAGAAAGGCAAGCTTGCGCCGAGCAATGCCGCCCTGGTGGAGAAGGCGGGCAAGATCATCGAAATCCTGGGCGATTCCGTTGCCAGCCCCTCCGACGCCCGCCAGATGCTCGGATTGCAAACGGCGTAGCCTGAAGCGACATGGCAAGAGAAACGGAGTCTTTGGCGGATTACGCCGCGGCGCTTCGCTACGAGGACATCCCCGACGATGTGATAGAGCGCGCCAAGCAATGCATCGCCGACACCATTGCCGTCACCATCTTCGGATCCGATCTGCCTTGGAGCCGCATGGTTGCGCGGTTTGCGGAAAGAAATGCTCCCGGCGGGGACAGCCGGATTCTTGCCCTCGGCGGGGCGCGCGTGCATGCACCCGCGGCGGCGCTGGCCAACGGAGCCTTTGCGCACGCCTTCGAGATGGACAACCTCACCTGGCCCAACACCGGGGTGCATCCCGGCGCAACGCTGCTCGCGCCGGGGCTCGCCATGGCGCAGGAGCGCGGCAACAGCGGGCGCGACCTGATCGCGGCGGTGGTCGCCGGCGCCGAGGTGATGATCCGCATCGGCCGCGCGACGCATCACAGGAATGAAACCCGAGGCTACCACGCGCCCGGGACCACCGGGCCGTTCGGGGCGGCCGTCGCATGCGGCCGGCTCCTGGGGCTCGATGGCCCACGCATGCGCAATGCGCTCGGAGTTGCCGGCTCGCTGGCAGGCGGGCTGTTGGAATTTGCCCGCTCCGGCACCGGCGCAATGGTCAAAAGGCTGCACCTCGGGCGCGCCGCCGAAAGCGGCGTGCTCGCGGCCAGTCTCGCGGCCGACGGATTTACGGGGCCGGCTACCGTGCTCGAAGGCGAGTTCGGATTCCTGAATGTCTTTTGCGGCGGCGAGTTCGATCGCGCAGAGCTCACCCGTGAGCTCGGGCAAAGCT
>DASXIG010000083.1:0-7027 GCA_036498105.1 Xanthobacteraceae bacterium
AAGGGGAGCTCAAGCTTTTGGTCTGCTTCGGGATCACTCACGACCAGCGGTTCGAATTCTTCGGGCGGCTGCTGTTCGACTGGTTTCGCTGTCCGGCACTGGAAGTGACCGTGGAGCCCGGCACCTGGCTCTCCATCGACCGCATCCGGCCGCGCAACATCACTCGTCTCGCCAATGGGGAGGCGACCTTCCTGCGCGAGTCGCTGCACCAGCATACCCGGCGCGAGTGGCGCGATCCCAAGGCGCGCACGCTCGCGAAATACGATCTCGCCGTGCTCTACGATCCGAACGAGAAGCTGCCGCCATCCTCGGCGAACACCATCAAATACATGGCGAAGGTGGCGGAGAAGCTCTCCATCGACATCGAGCCGATCACGCGCAAGCAGCTTCCCGAGCTCGCGGAGTACGACGGCCTGTTCATTCGCGAGACCACCTCGATCGACAACCATACCTACCGTTTCGCGCGCCGCGCCTGGCAGGAGGGCATGCCGGTCATCGACGATCCGATCTCCATGATCCGCTGCACCAACAAGGTGTTCCTCATGGAGCTTCTCGGCCAGCACCAGGTGGCAACCCCGCCCACCGTCATGCTGGCGGACGTCGGCGACATTCCGCGCGCCGTCGACGAGCTGAGCCTCCCGCTGGTGGTGAAGATCCCGGACGGCTCGTTCTCGCGCGGCGTCCACAAGGTGCACACGCAGGAGGAATTTCGCCGCGTGGCCGACGAGCTGTTCGAGGAGACCGACCTTCTGCTGGCGCAGAAATTCATGCCGACGGAGTTCGACTGGCGCGTGGGCGTGCTGGGCGGCGAGCCCCTGTTCGTGTGCCAATACCGCATGGCGCGGGGACACTGGCAGATCGTCAAGCATCACGCCGACGGCTCCGCGCGCGAAGGGGGCTTTCGGACCTTCGATCTCGACCAGGCCCCGCCCGGCTTGATTGACATTGCCGTACGCGCGGCGCGGCCGATCGGAGAAGGGTTTTACGGCATCGACATCAAGGAGACCGACCGCGGCTTCGTTGTCATGGAGGTCAACGACAATCCCAACCTCGATCACGGCGTCGAGGACCAGGTCGGCAAGGACGAAATTTGGACGCGGCTGCTCAAATGGTACGTCGAGCGCTTCGAGCAGTAGGGCGGATTAGCGAAGCGGTACTGGCGCTAGCCAGTACCGCGAGCGTAATCCGCCGGAGCGCGGCGGGTTACGCCGCCCAAGTCGGCGCTGAGCCGATTCTGCCAGCAAAGACTTGGCCGGCTAACCCGCCCTACACGCTTCGAGCATTAGCCACTGCTGTTGCGTTTTCCCTCACCGCCACGGCCGCGCAGGCGCTCGATAAGGTGTCATTCGGCACCAATTGGGTGGCGGAGGCCGAGCACGGCGGGTTTTATCAGGCGGTCGTCGACGACACCTATCGCCAGCACGGGCTTGACGTCACCATTGTGCCGGGCGGACCCAACGTCAACAACCGCATTCTGCTGCCCGTAGGCAAGCTTGACTTCTATATGACCGCGAACTCGCTCCAAAGCTTCGACGCGGTCGCGCAGAACATTCCCACCCTCGCCGTCGCGGCTATCTTCCAGAAGGATCCGCAAGTGCTGATGGCGCATCCGGATCAGGGGATCGAGAAATTCGAGGAATTGAAAAAGCTCACGTTGTTCGTTTCCAAAGAAGGGCTCGCAAGCTACTTCCAATGGCTCAAGGCCGATTTCGGTTTCAGCGAAGACAGGGTCAAGCCCTACACCTCCAATCCGCAACCCTTTCTCGCGGACAAGCGCAGCGCCATGCAGGGCTACGTGACCTCGGAGCCCTATGCGATCGAGAAGGCGGCGCGATTTACCCCAAAGGTCTTTCTGCTCGCCGACCAAGGCTTCGACGGCTATTCCACGTTGATCGAGACGCGCACCGCGCTGGTTGCGAGCAAGCCCGACCTGGTGCAGCGCTTCGTGGATGCCTCCATCATCGGCTGGGCGAATTACCTCTACGGCGACAACGCGCCCGCGAACGCGCTGATCAAGCGGCAGAACCCCGAGATGACGGACGAGCTCTTACGCTATTCCATCGCCACGATGAAGGAATACGGAATCGTCGATTCCGGCGATGCGGCAACGCTGGGGATCGGCGCCATGAGCGCGCGACGCATGAACAGCTTCTTTGCCAAGATGGTGCGCGCCGGCGTGGTCAAGCCCTCGGTCGATGCCGGCAAGGCGTATACGCTGCAGTTCGTGAACCGCAAGGTCGGCCTCGACGTCCGGGCAAAATGAGCTTGCGGTCAAGATGACCGCGGCTCTGGTCGCTCTGCGCGGGGTCGGCAAGGTTTTCGCAAGCGGGGTGACGGCGCTCGACCAGCTCGATCTGGACGTCCGGCCGGGGGAGTTCCTGTCGCTGCTCGGCCCGTCGGGGTGCGGCAAGTCCACCGCGCTGCGCATCATCGCCGGATTGACCGAGCCGACGGGCGGGAACGTCGAATGGCTGCAAGGAGCTGCGAGCCGCGAGAAAGGCGGGGTCGGCTTCGTTTTCCAGGAACCGACCCTGATGCCGTGGGCGACGGTTGCAGCCAATGTGCGGCTGCCGCTCAAGCTCATGGGGCGCAAGCTCACGGGGCAGGCGGGAAGCGCGCAGCCGCGGGTCGATGCAGCGCTCGCACGCGTCGGACTCGCGCGCTTCGCCGCGAGCTATCCGCGCGAGCTCTCCGGCGGCATGAAGATGCGCGCCTCCATTGCGCGCGCGCTGGTGACCGAGCCGCGGCTCCTGCTCATGGACGAGCCGTTCGCCGCGCTCGACGAGATCACGCGCTTTCGCCTCAACAACGATCTCCTCACGCTGTGGCAGGCGCTCCGCAAGACCGTCGTGTTCGTCACGCATTCCGTCTTTGAATCGGTCTATCTGTCGCAGCGCATCGTCGTGATGACGCCGCGGCCCGGGCGCGTTTTCAGGGAGCTGGCGATCGAGGCGCCGTATCCCCGCGACGAGAGCTTTCGCACTTCGGCCGGCTACGCAGCGTACTGCCGGCTCGTGTCGCAAGCGCTCGCGCGCGCCATGGGCGAGGAAGCATGAGCTCGGACCGAACCAAAGAGGATGGCCGCCCGGCGCGAGAGCGCGCGCTGCGCATCGCGCTTCCGATCATGGTGCTCGCCGCGCTGGTTCTGCTGTGGCATCTCATGGTGCAGGTCTATGCCATCCCGCCCTATGTGCTGCCGGGGCCGCTTCTTGTTTTCTCGACGCTCCTTTCGGACTGGGCGGTCTTGTGGGATTCGCTTCTGGTCACGCTTGCGACCACGCTGGAAGGGTTTCTCCTCGCCGCCGTGGGCGGCGTGGCGCTCGCCGTTCTGTTCAGTCAATCGCGGCTGATCGAATATTCGCTCTATCCCTATGCGGTGATCCTGCAGGTGACGCCGATTGTTGCGATCGCGCCGCTCCTGCTCATCTATCTGCCCCAGCAGGCGGCGGTGCTCGCCTGTGCCTGGATCGTCGCGTTCTTTCCCATGCTCGCCAACAGCACGCTCGGTCTCAACTCGGTGGATCGCAACCTCGCCGATCTGTTCGAGCTCTATGGCGCCACCCGGCTTCAGGTTCTCACCGAGCTCAAGCTGCCGTCGGCGCTGCCCTATATGCTGGCCGGCCTCAAGATCGCAGGCGGCCTCTCGCTCATTGGAGCCGTCGTGGCCGAGATTGCCGCGGGATCGGCGGGAGCGGGATCGGGACTCGCCTACCGCATCGTGGAGTCCGGCTACCGCCTCAACATTCCGCGCATGTTCGCGGCCCTGCTGCTGCTCTCGGTGAGCGGGATTGCGATCTTCTTTGCGCTCTCGCTCCTCTCCCATCTGCTGCTGCGGCGCTGGCACGAAAGCGCGCTTGCCCGCGAGGTATAATACTGCCCCGCTGTTGACCGCTCTTCAACGTGATAAGCTCGCGCGGTTCAGTTGATCGGATTGCATCGGATGACGCGGAGGACGGGAAATGATCAATCTTAGTCTCAGGCTCGGAATACCCGCCTTCGCGCTTATTGTCGGCCTGAATTGCGCCGCCGTCGCGCAAGACAAATTGCGTATTGCTGGCGGGCTGGCAGGGACGTGGGAGAATTCCTTTTCGGAGGTGGGGCAAAATGCCGGCTTCTTCAAGAAGCACGAGCTCGTGCTGGAGATCTTCTATACCCAGGGCGCTGGCGAGACCCAGCAAGCTGTGATCTCCGGGAGCGCCGATATCGGCACCGGGGTCGGCACATTCAATACGTTCGGAGCCTTTGCCAAAGGAGCGCCGATCCGAGTGATCGCGGCAACGCACACGGGCGCGAATGACCTCACCTGGTACGTGAGGGCCGACTCACCCATCAAGGACAAGAAGGATCTCGCAGGCAAGAGCATCGCCTACTCCACAACCGGGTCGTCCACCTATGGCGCTGTGCAAGCTTTTCAGAAAGTCTTCGGTGTCACCTACAAGCCCGTGGCTACTGGTAGTCCGGCTTCCACCCTCACCCAGGTCATGAGCGGCCAGATCGACGTCGGTTGGACCTCACCCCCCTTCGCGGTCAATCTTTTGCAAGAAGGAAAGATCAGGCAGATCATGCGCGCAAGCGACGTTCCAGAATTGCGAAATCAGACTGCACGCTTCATGACGGCGAATGCCCACGCCATCGAGTCGCGCAGGGCCGTCTTCGTGCGTTATTTACAGGCCTACCGCGAGGTGGTCGATTGGATGTATGCGGACAAGGCTGCGGTGAAGGCGTTTGCGGATTGGGCCCGCATTCCGGAACAGATCGCCAGATCGGCGCCGGAAGATTACTACCCCAAAAATAACGTCTTGCCCGACCGGATTGAAGGTCTCGATCTGGCAATGGCAGACGCGGTGAGCTTCAAGTACATAGCCATGTCGTTGACAAAAGAACAGCTCGCAACCCTGATACTGGTTCCATTCAAATAGCTGCAGTGGTAGTCTATGTGGTCGGTGGTGCGCTTGAATAACTCACCCCGGACCTTGCGAGGGAGCGATCCCATGACGAAATCATCGGCCGCCGCGCGTCGTCTTCCGAACCGCGAGGCAGCTCTCGAATCGCTCTACAGCGATATTTCCGCAAAGAGCATGTTCCCCTTCTGGGCGACCTCGACCGAGGTCGCGCATGATGAAATCAAGCAGCTGATGGGTACGCAAAAGGCCGTACCGCATCGGTGGAGCTACAAGAACGATATCGAGCCAATCCTGTTTCGGGCAGCCGAACTGGTCACGATGGACGACTCGGAACGCCGCTCGCTCATTCTGGTCAACCCCGGCCTGTCGCCACGGCGCGCGACAGTGAGCACGATGTACACTGCCTATCGGCTCAACGACGCCAACGAGGTGATGCCGCCGCACCGACACTCGCCCAGCGCCATTCGATTCGGCCTCACGGGCAAAGGAAATTTTACCGGCGTCGGCGGTGAGGACATCACCTTCGGTCCGGGCGACATGGTGCTCACGCCGATCGACACCTGGCACAACCACGGCAACGTTGGGGACGAGCCGGCAATCAATCTCTCCGTGCTCGACCTGCCGCTGGTCGAGACGCTGAACGCCGTCAGTTTCGAGCATGATTACACGGAGATGGTCGACGGCAAGCCGGTCAAGAAGAAGCAGCAGACCGCAACCGTGCCGCCCGACTACTCGGCACGGGCCTATGATCACGGCGGTCTCAAGCCCCGCTTCCTCCAGCACCAGCGCGGCGCCGGATTTTCCTCGCCGATGTACGTCTACCGGTGGGAAGCGATGCAGGAGCTGATCGATCGTTTCATGGACTGGGACGGCGATCCCTACGAGGCGCTGTTGATCGAATACACCGATCCGCTGACCGGCGGCCCGGTGTTCAAGACCATGACATTCTTCGCGCAAGTGCTTCGCCCCGGCGAGAAAACTCGCCCGGTCCGGCAGACTGCGAGCTTGTTGGTCGCTCCGTTCGAGGGCAAGGGACACTCGATCATAGAGGGCCAGCGTTTCGATTGGGAAAAATTCGATAATCTTGCGGTGCCCGGCGGTTGCTGGTTCGAGCACGTCAACGGCGACGAAAAACGACCGGCAATCCTGTTCGTCGCCAGCGACGAGCCCGCTTTGAAATGCTTCCATCTGTTCAAGAAGTGGGGTCGTGACATCGCCGGCAACATAGTGAGGATCGCCTGACATCGAGAGCGGCAGGCATCGGATACCCACCTGCGGCAGCCAGTCCGACCAACGTACCCCACTCCCGCGAGTGTCTCGTGCCCGCTCGATCGAACACCACCTTAGTCTCTCACTTTGACTGTCCGGGCGGAGGGCAGGTTTGGGTCGAAGGCACGACCCTCTATATCGGGCACATGCGCTGGCCGAGCGGCACCACCATCGTGGACGTGGCCGATCCGCACCACCCACGCCAGCTTGCGACCATCGATCTGCCGGAGGGTTGGCATTCCCATAAGGTGCGGGTGGCGAACGGCATTATGATCGTCAACCACGAGCGATTGGGCGAGAGCGGATCGGCCGAATTCGGCGGCGGATTAGGGATCTATGACGTCTCCTCCCCGAGCACCCCGAAGCTGATTACCAAGTGGCGGACGGCTGGCCGCGGCGTGCACCGGTACGATTTCGACGGCCGCTACGCCTACCTGTCGCCGACAATCGAGGGCTATATCGGCAACATCATGATGATCCTCGATCTTGCCGATCCCGCTCGCCCGGTCGAGGTAGGGCGGTGGTGGATCCCGGGTCAGTGGAAGTCCGGGGGAGAACCTTATCCGTGGCACGACTGGCCAGCGCCGCGTTGTCATCATCCATTGCGCATGGGCGATCGGCTCTACGTCAGCTATTGGCATCACGGGCTTTTCATCCTGGATATTTCGGACATTTCACGACCGAAAGCGGTGGCGCATACCAACACCAGCCCTGCATTTGCGCACCCGACGCATACCTGTCTGCCGATTCCGCACCCGCTCAAGGGCCGCCGCATCATGGTGGTGGCTGACGAGGACGTCGCCAAGCTACGGCCGTCGGCACCTTCCTTCACCTGGATTTACGATATTACGTTC
>DASXIG010000084.1:0-2491 GCA_036498105.1 Xanthobacteraceae bacterium
GGCGACGAGACCGAGTTCATCCCGCTGCCCGAAGGCAGGTGACCTGCGGTGGGCAACCCGAAAATTGAGGGACCTGGAAGAATGGCGCGCAATGCCAGGCAAATAGCGATGTCGCGTCGCAAGCTTCTCGGCGGTGCAGCCGTGAGCGCGCTCTCTTGGCAGCGGGCATTTTCCCAGGGCTCGGAACCGCTCAAGATCGGATTTCTCACCGTCAATACTGGCCCTCTCGCCGCCGGCGGCAAGCAGCAGATCGAGGGCGCCGCCTTTTACCTGAAAGAGCGCGGAGGCATGATCGCCGGCCGCAAGGTCGATCTGATCACCGAGGACACGGCGGGCAATCCCGCGCTGGCGAGAACGAAGACCCAGGAGCTGGTTGAGCGCTACAAGGTGCCGGTGATGATCGGTCCGCTCGCAACCAACGAGGCCCTGGCGATTGACGGATACATTCACGACGCGAAGGTGCCGCTCATTACCACGACCTCGGCAGCAACCGTTGACCTCAAAACTCACGCCGTGAACCCATGGGTCCTGCACGCTTTCGGTACCGCGCCGCAGGTGACCTATCCGCTCGGTGATTACGCCGCCAGGAAACTTGGATTCAAGCGAATGGCGATCATTGCCGAGGACTTCACGTACGGGCACGAGGGGGCTGGCGGATTCCACCTCGCCTTCGAAGCGGCGGGCGGCAAGATCGTGCAAAAGCTCTGGCCTCCGCTCAATGCTCCCGACTATGCGCCGTACTTGGCGCAGATTAAGCCCGACGTCGACGGCATCTATGTAGGCTTCGCCGGCAGTAATCCGCTGCGCTTCCTGAAGCAGCTCGATGACTACGGGCTGAAGGGCAAAATTGCCGTGCTCGGCAATACGACCAGCACCGACGAGGGCATTCTCAAGCTGATGGGCGAGGAGGCAATCGATACTTTCAGCGCCGGCTGGTACGCCGCCGGCCTTGATACGCCGGACAACAAGCAATTCGTCGGCGGCATCAACTCGGAGTACCGGCACGATCCCGGGTTCTACACCGCCGGTCCGTACACAGCGCTTCTGATCATCGAGGAAGCGCTCAAGTCGATCGGCGGGAGCACCGATAATCCGGCCGCCTTCCTAAAGGCAATGCACGATGTCCGCTTGAGCCACGGACCGATTGGATCCGTGCGGCTGGACGAGTACGGCACACCGATCCTGGACATCTATATCCGGAAGGTCGCGCGCGTGGATGGAAAGCTTGCCAACACCATCCTTGAGACCTATCCGCAGGTGAGCCAGTTCTGGACCTACGATCCCGCGCAATTCGTGCGACAGCCGCCGTTCTCGCGCGATTACCCGCCGAGCAAGAATCTGGAATAAGCCCTCACGCGCCACTCGTCCCCCCTCCGCAAGTCGGGCCTGCCCGACTGGGTGGCGGCAGAGCCCGGCAAAGGCACTCACCTCCCGCGCGGCTCGGGCAAGTTCGGCAACCGCTGCTTGATACGCCCCATCTCCTTCCAGGGATCCTGCTTGAGGCTGCCGAGCCGCTTGCCGAGATTGAGCACAGTGTACTGCGCGCCGCCTTTGGTGCGGCCGAGCTCCTCCCAGCTGACCGGGGCTGAAACCGGCGCGCCGGCACGCGCGCGCGTGGAATAGGCCGCGACCGAGGTCTGCTCCAGCGAGTTGCGGAAGTAGTCGACGAATATCTTTCCCCGCCGCAGCGCCTTCGTCATCTTGACCACGTAGCGTTCGGGGCTGTCCGCATTCATTGCGAGCGCGACCGTCTGCGCAAAAGTCTTGGTCGTGTCCCAGTCGGCACCTTCGGTGGGCAGCACCACGTGCAGTCCCTTGCCGCCGGAAAGCTTGACAAACGAGACAAGATCGATCGCGGCCAAGCGCTCGCGCACGTCGCGCGCGGCCGCCACCACCTGAGCCCACTCCACATCAGGGCCCGGGTCGATGTCGAACACGATGCGGTCGCAGACGTCGAGGCGGTCGATCACCGATCCGCGCACGTGCACTTCGAGCACTCCCGCCTGCACCAGCGACAAAAGCCCATCCAGATCCTCGACCGCCAGCACCTGCCGGCGATTCTTGTCGACGATCATCTTGAGATATTTGTCATCGAGGCCGGCGGAGGCGTGCTTCTGGAAAAAGCACTCGCCCTTGGTCCCGTCGGGACAGCGTAGAAGCGCCAACGGCCGATCGATGAGATGTTGCGCCATGCACGGCCAAACCTCGCGATAGTAGTCCGCAAGCTGCTGCTTGGTGACGCCCACATCTACCCAGTAGACGCGGTCGGGATGGGTGAAGCGCACCTTGCTGTTGCCGGTTTCGCTGGATGGAGCGGGCGGCGCGGTTTGTGAGCGCGCGCTTGTCTTCGCCTTGGTGGAAGTGCGCGATGCCGCGGCCGCATGCTTGATTGCACCGGCTTTTTTGCTGCCGGCCGCCGCCACCTCCCGAACAACCTCTTCCGGCGACTTGTCTTCGCGCACGCCCTTGAATGCGGCCTGGCGTACGAGAT
>DASXIG010000085.1:0-1617 GCA_036498105.1 Xanthobacteraceae bacterium
GATGTCGACCTGGACGCAGGCACGATAAAGGTGCCCGGCAGATCGGCGCGTCTCCTTCACCTGAGAGAGCCGTTGCGCGGCCAGATCAGCGCCCGGCGCGCCGCCCAGCAGCCCACGCCGAGTCCCGCCTCGAGCGTCGATGAAGCGGCCGATCTCGTGATGTGCGCCGCCTATGATGCCGGACTTTCCGATGCGCACGAGGTGACCCCCGCCATATTGCGTCACACTTATGTTGCTTTCCTGCTGCAGCAGGGAGCCCGCTTTGCGGACATCGGCCGCATCGTTGGCCGCCTCCCGCAGGAAGAGCTCGCCGCCTATATGAGGCTCGCGCCGGCTCAAATGCGGGTGCCGCTGGAACAGGTCGATCTGATCCCGCCCGCGTTGCGCGCAATGGCAGTCCCGCAAGGCTAATTTCGGGCCCGCTCGATTTCGAGGATTCTCATGACAACCGTCAAGACTCGCATCTGTGTCGCACCTGACGGCACGCTTACCGGCCGAGCAACTGGTCTCCCGCCGGGCGAGCATGAGGCTGAGATCGCGCTCGTCGATACCGGTAAGAGCGTGGATGCGCCGGACGTCCATGCGCTCCTCGCTCGGGTGCACGCAATCCGGCAATAAATTGCGCAACTGCCGCTCCTGGATAAAGGAAGCCCCGATGAAATCATCGGCTATAACGCGTGCGACAAATTCGATTGATGATGGTCACGCGAAGCCCTCGTGCCGACCATCCGTCGCTTCGCCAACTGCAAGATTGCGATTTACGCAGATGACCATATGCCGCCACACTTCCACATCGAAGGCCGCGGGTTTCGCGTGATTGTGGCGATTGAGACCATGGCCGTAAGAGTAGGCGATATTAGCAAGGCCCGCGAAGCCATGGCTTGGGCCCGGCAGAATGTCGACTTGATTCGATCGGAATGGGTGCGTTTGAACCGTAGGAAATGAGCTAAGTGAGCGCATTGCCCAACATCAGGGCCATTCGCGCGGGAAAAGACCGCTGCGTCGTCGTCACCTGGAAGGGCGGAGCGGAAAGCGTCATCGACCTCAGCCAGCACCTGGGGCAGTACGCAGTTTTTGCGCCGCTGAGATCTGATGACGATCTGTTCCGCACAGTCCGGGTGGGCGAGTGGGGGTGGTGTGTGCATTGGTCGGACGAGATGGAAGTTTCTGCCGATACCCTCTGGCGCCTCGCACTGCAGCAGGGAGCAGAGTGGCTGAGGGCGTGGCGAGCGACGCACCGTATGTCTCAGAGCGAAGCTGCCGAGGCTCTGGGAGTCAGCCCGCGGATGTGGCGGTATTACGAGGCCGGCTCGCATCTGCTGCCTAAGACTGTGCGACTTGCCGGCATCGGTTTGGATGCGTTGGAGCACGCTGCCTAGGAGAGAGGGTACTTTGCAGAATTCGACGAAGACCGGGATCGGGCAGCCGGTGCGGCGGCGGGAGGATTTTCGGCTGCTGACCGGGAAGGGCTGCTACAGCGACGATTTCAGCTTTCCCGGCCAAGCTTATGCGGTGATGGTGCGGTCGCCGCATGCGCATGCCCGCATTCGTTCGATCGACACGACTGTGGCGGCTGCAGCGCCTGGAGTTCTTGCGGTGCTGACCGGGCGGGACATG
>DASXIG010000086.1:0-3499 GCA_036498105.1 Xanthobacteraceae bacterium
GGAGCGGCTTGAGCAGCACCCGGTCCGGATACCGATGGACGATTCCCGCGACCGGTGAGTGTGCCCGGTCTCCTATGGGATCGGCGCTCTCGTGGGGATGCTCGTTCAGCTCTGCCGGGTCTGGAATGAATTGCCGCCCAATCGGATCCCGCGGATCCGCGGGATCGATGAGCTCCGCCATGTCCGCGGTCAGCGCAACGGCATAGCGTTCGGCTACCCTGCTGATGGCCTCGCCCCGTTCCGCCGGAACCAGTCCAGCCGCAACGACGTCCTCCGCCTTTGACAAGGTCTTGCGCTTGCAATCCATAAGGGAGTCCTCAAGTCAAAGCCGGTCCAGTGTGGCGGTTCAGAAGTCCGCATCATTCTTGCCGCGAGTCCGGCTGCGGACTTCTGAACCAAAGCCACACTGGAAGTCATAGGATTGCTAGTGTCCTTACGATTCCGAAATTCGTAAATAAGCTTGCCGCACGATGAAACGAATTTCGGAATCGGGACACTAGCTCTGCGCCTCTCATCGGCGCTATGCAACCGCGGGAGTTTCCGCTAGGCGGCCGTTCTTGCGGATACGCCAAATTCGGTGTTGGTATGCGCCGGGACATTCAGGAGCGAGGATCCGATGAAGAACTATCTCGATGGCGGCGAGGCCATCCTCGAAGCGTTTCGCAGGCTCAGGATCGACTACATCATGTCCTCCCCCGGCTCGGAATGGTCACCCGTATGGGAGGCGCTGGCGCGCCAGCAGCTCGACCGCAAGCCCGGACCGACTTTCGTCGAATCCTGGCATGAGACGCTCGCCGTCAACATGGCAGCCGGCTACACCCTGATCACCGGCCGTCCCCAGGCCGTGCTGCTGCACGCGGGCGTCGGCATGCTGCAGGGAAGCATGGGGGTCCATGGCGCTCTTCAGAACGAGATCCCCATGGTGGTGATGTCCGGCGAATCCCAGACGTTGGGTGAGGATCCCGATCTCGACATCGAGCAGCAGTGGTATGGTGGTCTCAGCATCGGCGGGATCGAGCGCTTCGTCGAGCCGGTGGCGAAATGGGCGCGCGCGGTCACGAGCCCCTACACGCTTTACGAAAGCGTGATCCGGGCGGGCGAGATGGCGCAGCGCGTTCCGCAGGGCCCGATCTATCTTAATGTCGCGCTCGAGCACATGCTGCACGACTGGACGCCGCCGGCAGCCCCGCGCGACGTACCCCCCGCGCCGGTCCTTCAGCCGACGTCGCAAGATATCGAATACGTCGCCGAGCTTCTGCGCACGGCCGAGAACCCCGTGATTGTTGCCGAGACTTCAGGACGCGACCCCAAAGCATTCTCGGCCCTGGTCGAGCTCGCCGATCTTCTCGCGATACCGGCTATCAACGGGCGCGCCAACGCCTACGCAAATTTCCCGACCGATCATCCGCTCTATCTGGGGATGGGAAACTACAACGCGGTCGACAACGCGGACCTTGTCCTGCTCGTCGGGGGACGCGCTCCGTGGTACCCGGCGCAGCGCCGTCCGACCACCGGCAAGATCGTTGCCATCAACGACAACCCGCTCAAGGGTCACATGATCTATCAGAATCTGCATATCGACTTTTACCTCGAGGGCGATATCGCGGCATCGCTTGCCCTGCTCACCGCTGCCGTGAAGAATGGACGCACCGATGCGGGCGGCATCAGCGCGCGCCGGCAGCGCTGGGCGCGCGAGCACGAGACCTATGTTGCGGGTCTGCGCGCGGAACGAGAAAAGGCCGCCAATGGAAGCGGGATCGACCCCCTTTCGCTCGTGGGCGCGCTCAATGACGCGATGCCGGCCGATACGATCTACGTCGATGAGACCATCACGCACTCTCCGGTGCTGCGCCAGCATCTGCCCCAGACTCAGGCCCAGAGCTTTTTCCGCGGGTCAGGGGGGCTTGGGCAGGGCATTGGCACCGCGCTCGGGATCAAGCTCGCTGCGCGGGAGCGGCCGGTCGCGCTGCTCGTCGGCGACGGCTCCTTCCTGTACAATCCGGTCATTCAGGCGCTCGGCGCCTCGCAGCGCCACGAGCTGCCCATCATCATTATCGTTCTCAACAACAAGAAATACGAAGCCATGCGCAAGGGCCATGTGCACCACTATCCCGACGGCGTCTCGGCGAGCAAAGACCTGCACTATGGCGTCACCATCGAGGGCCCGGATTACGCCGAGCTCGGCACCCATTTCGGATTTCACGGCGAGCGCGTGGAGAAGCTCACAGCGCTCAAAGGCGCGCTGAAGAACGCACTGGCCGCCACAAAGGATGGCAAGACGTCGCTGCTCAACGTGGTGGTTACTCGCTGAGCTTTCTGTACCCCTGGGAAGGAGCAGCTCTTGGCGGACGATGTCCGCATCCAGCGAAAACTGGACACGCGAAGGGCTTACCAGCGGTTCCGGTTTTGAAGACCCACAGCGGTCAATAGGCAGCGCATTTTACCGCGATGCGCAGCACAGTTCGCGCCCAACGATGTGCTAGGGGTGCGGTCCTCGGTGCAAGGGGAAGTTCATGAGGCGGCGGGAGTTCATCGCGCTTCTCGGAAGCGCGGCGACTGTGTGGCCGCTCACGGCACGCGCTCAGCCGCCGAGTGGAATGCGGCGGATCGGCGTTCTCATGGCGACGGGTGAAAGCGATCCTGAGACAAAAGCCTACCTTTCTGAATTCACACAGGGGCTTCGGGAGGCGGGTTTGCAGAGCCGCGCCGTGCGTATGGACGTTCGTTCGGCCTCCATCGATATTGACCGGACGCGGATGGCGAAAGAGTTGATTGCCCTGCAACCCGACGTCATCCTGTCGCACGGGACTGCGACGACCGCTGTGCTCCAGCGGGAGACGCGGACGATCCCGATTGTGTTTGTGGTTGTATCTGATCCGGTCGGCAGTGGTTTTGTCGCAAGCCTGCCCCGCCCGGGCGGGAATATCACCGGCTTTATCAACATCGAAGCCGCGATGGCAGGTAAGTGGCTGGAGTTGCTCATGGAGATCGCGCCCGGCGTCAAACGGGTCGCTATGATGTTCAATCCAGACACTGCTGCCGGCGGCGGATCATATTACATCCCCTCACTTGAAACTGCTGCTCTATCGCTCAAAGTGGAGCCGATCTCAGCGCCCGTTTACAGTGACGCCGAAATTGAAACAGTCATGACCTCGCTGGGACGCGAGCCGGGAGGCGGCCTCGTCGTCATGCCGGACAATTTTTCAATCGTCCATCGTCCGCCAATGATATTGCTGGCGGCCCGAAACAAAATACCGGCTGTCTATTGGAATTCCGTCTACGCCAGAGAGGGCGGTTTGCTTTCCTACGGACCGGACAACGAGAATATATTTCGCCGCTCGGCATCCTATGTCGATCGTATTCTCCACGGCGCAAAGCCGGCGGAGTTGCCGGTGCAGTTGCCGGTCAAATTCGAGATGGTTTTAAACGGCAAGACCGCCAACGCGCTTGGCATTACGATCCCGCCAACCATGATCGCCCGCGCCGATGAGGTGATCGA
>DASXIG010000087.1:0-5332 GCA_036498105.1 Xanthobacteraceae bacterium
GGCGACTGCGGAAGTCGGCGCCGCCGCGCTTAGCCAACGCGGGCCGCAGCGATTGTGTGGTGGCAATTCCAGGGGGAGCAGCGCGGCGAGCTCGGTGATCTTGTGATCGGCGACCCGAGCCAGCACATCGGCGAGCCGGGCCTGCGGATCAACGTCGCCGAGCTGAACTCTCCCGCGGCCGGGGGGCCCCCCGGATATCGCTCCGGTCATCCGGGATGCCAACCAGGCAGATCGTAACGCTGAGCGGACCGACCATCCTGCGTGTCCGGCATTTCTACGACATCCGGCAGAGCAGCGGCGTTTGCTTTCCAGGCATTTCGATACTCGATGATGCGGGCTGTCTCGTGCGCGGCCTCGCTACCAAAGGAGCGCTGAATGAGATGCAGGGTCATATCGATCCCGAGCGAGACGCCGCCGCCCGTGAGGACGGCTCCGGTGTCGACAATCCTTGCCTCAACGACCCGGGCGGCTGGGTGGCGCTGCGCGAGCAGATCGAGCGGGCGCGTCTCGCCTTCGACGATCTCCCGCTTGGTTGTTGCGGCACGCCCGGCGAGCAGTCCTGCAGCTCCGAGGATCATGCTGCCCGTGCACACCCCTGCGACCGTGCCTTGGTGCCGGTGAAACTTGTCGATGAACGCGAGCATCGAGGGATCCTCAGCTGCGGCCTGCCAACCCGCTCCGCCCAGAACCATCAGAACCTCGGCAGGGGGACAATCGGTGAAGCCATAGTCCGCCAAGAGCCGCAATCCGTTGGCGAGCGTCAGCTCGCCTCTCGATTTGGCCACCACGAAAAACCGCAGATTGGGTAGCAAGCGCCTGGCCATCGACAGCACGCCATAGGTTGCGCCGATATCGATGGGCTCGACGCCCTCGTATGCAAGAATGGCAAACGTAGTCGTCGGCTGCCGCATGTTGTATCCAATTAGATCAAGTCGGGGCGAAGCTTTGCCTGCGCGCGGCCATACCCACGCGAGATGAAAGAGCCTTCACGCGTTTGCCCCATACAGGCTACGGATGCGATTTGCTTTCATCGCATCGCTAATAGAGCCCGCGCTCGGCCATCACCTGCGACTGCCGCTCGTTCTCCTCCTTGGTAAGGACCTTGATTTGGTCGAGCAACATCTGCGCGTAGGTGGGCAGGATGGCGCGGTCGATGTGTTTGCTTGCATCCCAGAGCGCGGATCGGATCAGCGCCTTGGCGCAGTGCAGCAGCGCCTCCTCGACGGCGACAACCAGGCCGACCCTCGGCGGGCGGCCCTTGACGGCGCTCGCTGCGAGTAGGCGCGCATCGTCAGTGATGCGGGCAGTGCCGTTGATGCGGAGCGTCTCGTTCATCCCGGGCACCAGGAAGATAAGCCCGATGCGCGGGTTGAGGAGCAGGTTGGTCATGCTGTCGAGCCGGTTGTTGCCGACTCGGTCCGGGACGAGCAGGGTGACGTCGTCGAGCACGCGCACGAAGCCCGCAGGATCCCCCCGGGGCGAGACATCGGCGCCACGCGCTCCCTGGGTCGCCAGTATGCAAAACGGCGAGAGCGAGATGATCCGCCGGCAATGCCGGTCGAGCGTCCTCAGCACCTTCTCCGTCGCGCGGCTCATCGGCGGATGATGCAGCGCCCGCAGGCTCGCCTCATCGGTGATGAAGCTCGTATCGTCTGGCAGCACGGGTGGCCTCGGGAGTTTTAGATCTCGTGCTGCGAGCCTAGCACCGTCCCCCGAGCTTGCCTACTCGGCCTCAGGTTTGATCGGCCATGCATGGGCGCGCGCGGGAGGCGGTGCGGGCTGCTGTAGCGACGCAGTCAAGCTCGACATTCCCCCGCATCTCGCTGCGCTCATGCGGGCTACGGGTGCATATCGCAGCCCTGACGAGCGAAGCGATGTCGGACTAGTGACGTGACCTCGACGCACCCTGCACGAGATGCCTGCGAGAGCGGCAGATCTGGAGAATTTTGCTCTCCAGATAGGCAGCCAGCATTAACGCATGCACAAACAATTTGCGCTCGCATGGATGAATATGTTTGCGACTCGGACTCCAGGCGATAATCTGATGATCGGGGCCCGGGCCGCGATAGCCCCCGACGATGTGCTCGCGCGGTCAGCGGCTGAAATGTTGTGGCAAGGCGAAACGGCATGAGCGTCGAGCGAACCACTGGGATGGCGAAGGTTGTGTTTGCCGGCTCCATCGGCACCATCATCGAATGGTATGATTTCCTGATCTACGGCACCGCGGCTGCACTTGTCTTCAACACCTTGTTTTTCCCAGGCATAGACCCCGTGGCCGGCACCCTGGCTGCGCTTGCAACCTATTCAGTCGGGTTTGTCGCACGTCCGGTCGGCGGAGCCATATTCGGCCATTTCGGCGATCGAGTGGGCCGCAAGATCATGCTGATGATCACCATGGTGATCATGGCATTGGGGACATTCGCCGTCGGTTGCCTTCCGACCTACCAGCAGATTGGAGTCTGGGCACCGATTTCTTTGGTGATCCTGCGGTTCATCCAGGGCATTGGCCTTGGAGGTGAATGGGGCGGCGCCTCGTTGATGGTCGTCGAGCACGCACCTGCGGCTCGGCGTGGCCTGTTCGGAAGCCTGGTGCAGATCGGTTTCCCGCTGGGATTGGTGACGTCTTCCGGGGTGTTCGCTCTGGTGACAATGATGCCGGAGGCGGATTTCAAGTCGTGGGGATGGCGCATCCCGTTTCTGCTGAGCATCCTGCTTCTTGGCGTCGGCTGGTTCGTGCGCACGCGCGTCCCGGAGACACCGATATTCGAAGACGTCAAACGCCGCGACAAGATCGCGAAAAACCCGTTCGTCGAGGCGATCTTCAGAAGTCCGCGCAGCTTCCTCGTGGCGGTGGGCCTGAAAATATCGGAGGTATCCTGGGTCTACATCCTCACCATCTTCATCGTGGTATATGCGACCGGCCAGCTGCATCTGCCGCGAAGCCTGCTGTTGAACGCGATCTTTGTCGCCGCATTGGTTGAGGTGATGACTATACCGCTGTTCGGCTGGTTGTCGGACCACATCGGGCGGCGCATCTTCTATTTCCTCGGCACCGTGTTCACCGCATGTTTCGCCTTCCCGCTGTTTTGGTTTTTAGGCACCAAAGACCCCCTGATCATAGTTCTAACAGTGGTCGTCGCATTGAGCTTAGGGCATGGGACAATGTTCGGACTGCAGTCTGCCTACTTTCCCGAGCTGTTCGGCACCCGCGTACGCTACACCGGTGCGTCCTTCGGCTTTCAGCTCTCCGCCGCCCTGGGCGGGGGGTTCTCCCCTCTCATCGCCACGGCGTTGGCCGGCTATATGGGCGGTACCGGCGGGGTATCGATGATGTTGATTTTGCTCGCATCGATCACGTTCGTTGCTACGCTGTTTGCGACGGAAACGAAGAGCCGACCATTGGTCGACTAGCGCTTGTGCCGATTTCGGCAAGCTCATCCCGTAGCATTAGGAGAGCCGCATTCTCGCTTAAGCTGCGCATTGGCGCTTGTGCACCTCGTGTTTTGTCCCTTGCCTCGCCCGCTCCGGTGCTTCAATTCTCATCTTCATCCTTCTGGGTCGCGCCTTTCGGCCACGGCGCCAACATCAGGCTCACCAGCGCCGTGCCGATGGCCGTCCACACGACGAACGGCATTATCGTCATGCCGCACCACCTATCCCAGCGATCCATCCGGGATCGCGTTCATCTGATATTGGGAGAGATGGTGATGAGTGCGGCTACTTGTTTCGGCAATATTGCGGCAAAAGCCCTGACATTGCGCTGATGTTGTTGTCTTGCCGGCCAACGAAGCTCGTTGAAACGTTAGGCGCAATCCGCGTCTGTTGGCAGATCTGGCGTCATCTCTTCCGCGATGCGCAGCAGCATCGCTTCGAGCTCTCCCCGATCGACATTGTCCGCAGCCATCACGGTGCGGATGAGCGGATCCGACAACGCGCTCCGCAGGGTCAATTCCTGCCCTCGCGCCCGCACGAAATGCTTCCTGGTTCTCTTGCGGCCGCCAAGCATCGCGTTCACGCCAAGGCCGGATAGTCGGTAAAGCCCTTGTCTTCACCGGCATAGAAGGTCGGCTGGTCGGGAACGTTGAGCGGCGCCGCGATGCGATAGCGCTCCGGCAGATCCGGATTGGCGAGAAATGGCGTACCGAAAGCCACGAGATCTGCTTCATCGCCGCGGATCACCGCATTGGCGCTGTCGAGGTCGAAGCCGCCATTGACCATGTAGCTGCGATCGAATTGCCGCCGCAGTAGCGGCGACACGCGCTTGGCGCCGTCGGCCATCGGATCGACGACGTGAAGATACACGATGCCAAGCTTGTTCAATTGCTCGGTCAGATACGAGAACGTCCGGACCGGATCGGAGTCTGACATCGAATTGAAGGTGCCGTTCGGGGAGACGCGATAGCCGACGCGGTCGGCACCCCAGATGTCGATGACGGCCTTGGTGACTTCGAGCGGCAACCGCGCGCGGTTCTCGACCGCGCCGCCATAGCCGTCGGTACGCTTGTTGCTGCCGTCGCGGGTGAACTGATCGAGCAGATAGCCGTTGGCACCGTGCAGTTCGACGCCGTCGAAGCCGGCCCGCTTGGCATTCTCCGCGCCCATGCGGAACTGTTCGACAATGCCCGGAAGCTCGGCGATCGCGAGCGCCCGTGGCGTCACCATCTGCTGCGGGCCCTTGGCCGTGAACACTTGGCCGTGCGCGGCGATTGCCGAGGGCGCGACCGGCAGCTCGCCGCCGTGGAAGTCGGGGTGGGAGATGCGTCCTACATGCCACAACTGGAGAAAGATCCTGCCGCCGGCGCGGTGCACCGCTTCGGTAATCCTCGACCAGCCGGCAACCTGCTCGGCGGAATGGATACCCGGCGTGCGGATGTAGCCGACACCCTGGGGGCTGACCTGCGTTGCTTCGGTTACTATCAGTCCGGCGGAGGCCCGCTGCGCATAATAGGTTGCCGCCAGCGCGTTCGGCACGTTGCGCTCGACCGCACGGCTGCGCGTCATCGGCGCCATCACCAGGCGATTGGGAAGTTCGATGGGGCCCAGCTGATAGGGCGAAAACACCGGCTTGAACGGTTGCCCGGCATGGTGAGGGCGGGTGGCAACGGCTGCATTCAGCGGCATGGCTGTACTCCTGAGATTTCTGGAGACCCGCTAAGGGAAAGCGTGACTCTCGCCCGGCATTGCGGGACTGACCGGTAACACTACATCAAATACTGACCGGTAACACCCATGTCAAGAGGAAACCTTCTAGGTGACCGGGCAATCAACCCCAACCCTCAGCCAAGACAGCGGAATTCCTCCCCGCGCGCGCATCCTCGCGGGCCGCTGGCGA
>DASXIG010000088.1:0-5022 GCA_036498105.1 Xanthobacteraceae bacterium
ATTATCTTTGTCCCGTACCGCTATCAGACCGAGCAGATCGAGACGATTGCGCGCGACATCATCCCGAGGTTGAAGAGCAGATGAAGACGGACCAGGTCTGCATGTCAGTAGAACAAGAATATCTCGCGTCCTCCCGGTTCATCGACAGCGATGCTCCGACGATCAGGGAATTTGCCGCGACCGCCGTGGCGGGGGTGAACGACGAGGTCGGCCGCGCCATCGCGCTTTACCGCGCCGCGCGCGAGAGCGTTTTGTACGATCCTTATGTCGACGTGTCCTCCCCTTCCACGTATCGCGCCAGCGACATCCTGGCGCGCGGCCGCGGCTATTGCGTCAGCAAGGCGTCGCTGCTGGCGGCGGCGGCACGCGCGGCAGGCATGCCGGCAAGGGTCGGTTACGCCGATGTCCGCAATCACATGACATCGCCGCGTTTACAGGAGATGCTGGGCACCGATGTCTTCCGCTGGCACTCCTATACCGATCTCCATGTGAACGGCCGCTGGGTGAAGGCAACGCCCGCCTTTAATGCATCGCTGTGCGATCGCCTGGGCGTGAGCGTGCTCGAATTCGATGGGCGCACCGACTCGCTGTTCCAGCCGTTCGACCGCTCCGGGCGGCGCCACATGGAGTATCTGCTCGATCGCGGCACCTATGCGGACGTGCCGTTCGAGACCATTCTCGACGATTTCCGCGTGCATTATCCGGCCTGGTTCGTGAAGCACGGGCTGTCCGGAGACTTTCAGGCCGAAGCGGTCACCGGCGAGTAACTGACGGCGCCGCCGAACTCGGTCATGGCATCGAGCAAACAATCCCAGAGATATTCTGCACTGGCGCTGTCTGCCAGCAGGAAAAACGACAGCGCATCCTTCAGGTCATTTCTGACCACGATGGCGGAAAGGCGGGCGACACTGGTCTGTGCAATCTGCCCGTCCGCAAAGCGATCGGGGGCAAGGTCGACGGCGCAAAGCTTCGCAAACATCTTATGAGCATCCTCGCCCACCGCGACGAACCAGCAGTGGCTATCCCGGCGCGGAACGGGATAACAGGCATCTTCTCCCTCTGGGGGGATGCGCTCCATGGCCTCGGCGAGGCTTGCCTGCCGATCGAGGGCTGCGAGGACGAGGACTTCCGCCAGCGAAAGCCGTGCGAGCAGTGATCCGTCGGCTTGACGCTCAGCCCGATTGTCGGCGGAGGGCAGGCTTGCGCCGTTGCGGCTCAGCCATGCCGAAACCCCGCGTCCCTTTAAGCCCCAGCGCGGGACCAGCGACAGGTCTATCAGTTTCAGACGAACATCGACTCTCGGCGACCGCTCGCCGACACCGGTACCGCCGTCAGACGCCAACTCCGCGTGCGACAGACGCCGTTCAACAAAACTGCGCCGGATGAGGGGCTCCGAGCTCATGCGTTCTGCCGCGCATTGCCGGGATCGTAGAACGGGAGCGTCACCACGCGCGCCCGGACGAGCTTGCCGCCGTCAACGCGGATGGAAAAGGTCTGGCCCGGCTCGGACTGATGCGGCCGCACATAGGCAAGCCCGATCGCACGCCCCAGCGCGGCGGAATACGCGCATGAGGTGACCCGGCCGGCAATCTCGTTGCGCTCTATCACGAGGTGACACTCCTTGGGACGCGCGCTCACGGCGTCGAGCTCGAATCCGACGAGGATGCGTTCGATCCCGCGCTGCTGATGCGCAGCCAGCGCGGCGCTGCCGATGAAGAAAGGCTTCGCGGCCGCGTTCCAGCGCATTCCGACTTCCAAGGGATGCGTGAGACCGTCCGTATCCTGTCCAACGATGATGTGTCCCTTTTCCAGGCGCAGGAGACGCTGCGCCTCCACCCCGAACGGCTTGAGCCCGGACGCGCGCCCGGCCTCGAGGATACGATCCCAGACGAACTCCCCGCAGCCTGCCGGAATATGGATCTCAAAGCCGAGCTCGCCCACGAACCCTACCCGCAGGAGACGCGCCGGGACGCCGGCCATGTGCCCCGTCCGTACCCCCATATACGGAAACGCCGCGCTGGCGAGATCGACGTCGCTGCAAAGGAGCGCCAGGATGGCACGGCTCTGCGGGCCGGCGAGATTGACCGCGGCATAGGCAGCGGTGACGTGCGCGATGTCCACGTCGAGCTGCCAGTGCGCGTTCCACAGATACATCGCGCGGACCGCGGCATCGACTCCTGACGTGGTCGCGGTGACGAAGAAATGCCGCTCGCTCAATCGGCAGACGATGCCGTCGTCCGTGATCGCGCCGGTCGCGTCGGTCATCACGGCGTAGCGGGTGCGGTTCACCGGCTGTTTGCGATGCGGCGTGAAATAGATTCGGTCGACGAACTCGGCCGCGTCAGGACCCCGGATCTCGATCTTCCCCAGGGTCGAGACATCGATGAGCCCCGCCCGTCCGCGAACGGCCGCGACCTCGTTCGCGACCGCCTGCTCGGCCTCGGCCGGATCGCCGTAATAGGCGGGCCGCAGCCAGGCGCCTGCGACCATCATTTGAGCGCCGGCCTCGACGTGCCTGTGATGCATTGGCGTGCGCCGCACCGGATCGAAGCTCCGGCCCGCGAGCACGCCGAAGCTTTCGCCGCAATAGGGCGGGCGAAATGTTGTCGTGCCGATAAGGCTTTCGTTCTCGCCCCGCGCCAAGGCCGCGATGCGCACGGTGTTCACGGCGGAATGCTTCCCCTGCGATGGACCCATTCCTGCGGTGGAGTACCGCTTGAGCAACTGGATGTCGTCGAACCCGGAGGCGATCGTATCCTTGATGTCGCGCACGGTGAGGTCCTCGTCGAAATCGACGAATTCCTTGCCCCTGGGATGCATGCAGATCGGCAGGGGATGGGTCGCACTGAGTGCGCTTTCGCCCGGCTCGCCTGCCGCAATCGCCCGCCCCGCGCGTTCGCCATCGGCGATGACCGCGCCGAGCTCGAACCGCTGGTTTGCAGCCCCCGCCACCGTCACGCCTTGCGGCAAATCCTGCGGGCGGTACATGGCCGTGCGCTGGTCATAGACGAGGCGTGCGCCGCCCTGCGCGGCGAGCGCGAGGTTCGGCGCAAATCCGGTCGAGACGCACAACAGGTCGCAATCGATCGCAGCAAACGGCGCTGCATAGCCGGCGTTGGGCTGCACGCGGCCAATGCGCACAGCATGCAGATGCGCGCGTCCCAGCGCTTCCGACACCATCGTCCCGGCCTCGATCCTGATGGTGCGGGCCGCGACCGCCGAGCGCAACGCACTCGCTTTGATGTACCCGCGCACATCAATCACCGCAGCGACGTTCACTCCCGCATCGGCGAGGTCGAGCGTGACGCCATATCCAAAGTCGTTTGCGGTGAGCACCACTGCTGATTTGCCCGGACGCACGCCGTAGGCCTTGATCAATCGCTGCGCCGCCGAGCCCAGCATGATCCCGGGCAAATCGTTGTTGCGAAAGACGGCGGGCTGCTCCAGCGCGCCGGTTGCAAGGACCGCGCGATCCGCCCGCAGCTTGTAGAGCCGCCGCCCGCGCACGATTGCGAGCCACCGGTCGGCGAACACCCCCTCGCAGCTCGCGCCGGTCATGACGGTGATCCGCGCGGTTCCGGCAACTTTTGCTGCGAGCGCGTTGCGCTCCGCCTGCGCGCGCATGCCCGCCGCATCGCAGCGCGTGTAATTCAAGGACCCGCCCAGCACCGGCTGGTCGTCCACAATGAGCACCCGCGCTCCCTCCTGCGACGCGGCGAGCGCCGCGCTCAAGCCGGCGGGCCCGCCGCCGATGACGGCAACATCGGCAAAGAGGTAGGCCTTGTCGTAATAACCGTGCGCGGCGTTCACATCGACCTGCCCAAGACCCGCGATGCGGCGAAGGATGGGCTCCCACAGGCGCCACGCGCCGCGCGGGCGAAAGAACGCGTGGTAATAGAAGCCCACGGGGAGAAAGCGCCCGAAGGCGCCGATCCACGCATTGCAATCATGCGCAAGCGAGCCGGAATAGTTCTGCCCTCGGACGCGATCGCCGTCGCTCAAAAGGTGCCGCTCGGCGAAGATGTTGGGTGCACCGTTGACCTCGACCAGGGTGTTGGCTTCGCAGCTTGCGAGGCTGAATATCCCGCGCGGCCGGTGATATTTGAAGGAGCGCGAGATGAGCTTGATGCGGTTAGCGGCCAGCGCACTCGCAACGGTGTCGCCCGCAAAGGCCTCATAGTCGCGTCCGTCGAACGTGAAGGTCAGCGGCCTGCTTCGATCGATGAATGCGCCTGAAGGTGCAGACAGGCGGGCGGGCTGGCCACTCACGGGGCCCCATCCCTGCTCGTCGCTTGCGCAAGCCTCGGATCGCCGATCCGATAGGTCGCAAGGATCTCATCAGTCCGCGTGTCGCGATCGACAAGAAACACGTAGCTCGTCGCAACATGCAGCCACCATTCCCGCACACGCCCGGCGGGATTGCGCTCCATGAAGACGAAATCAGCCCATTGCGCCGCGCCCGCCTCGAGCTCCGGGACAGTCTTGGCCTCGCCAAGACAAACGAACTCGGAGATGTTGCGCGGCCCATTGAGCGGACAGTGGAGGATTTTCATTTGTTGCTCAATTGCCCACCGACGCTGCGCCGCGCTCGCCGATCTGAACGAAGTTTGCGAAGCGGTCGAGCGCAAACGGCCGGATGAGAGCCGGGGCCTCACCGTCCGCGATGGTCTGCGCCAGGCGCTTGCCGCAGACGGGGGTCGCCTTGAACCCCCACGTGCCCCACCCCGCATCGATGAAATAATTCCGCAGCGGGGTGGTCCCCATGACAGGACTGAAGTCGGGCGTCATGTCGGCAATGCCCGCCCATTGGCGCATGACTTTCACTTCGGCCAGAAACGGAAACAGCTCGAGCATGTGGCCCATCAGGCCTTCCTTGAATTCCAACGTGGAGCGCGAGGAGTAGAGCGGGTAGGGATCGGTTGCGCCGCCCATGACGAGCTCGCCGCGCGCGGTCTGCGACACGTAGATGTGCAGGCTGCCCGACACGATGATCGGATCGAGGAAGGGCTTGAGCGGCTGCGA
>DASXIG010000089.1:0-3818 GCA_036498105.1 Xanthobacteraceae bacterium
GTTGTCAGAAACCCATCCTGTGATACGTCGACCACGCGGCCCTGCAGCGCGTCCTTGGGCGAAAAGGCGATGGAATGAACGGCGAAATCCAGCTTGCCCCAGTCCTTCGCGATGCGCTCGAATACCGCTTCCATCTGCCCCGGATTACGCACATCCAGCGGCAGCATGATCGGGGCGTCGAGCTCGCGGGCGAGCGGCTCGACGAATTTTTTCGCCTTCTCGTTGAGATAGGTCACCGCGAGTTCCGCGCCAAATGCTCGGAATGCCTTGGCGCAGCCCCATGCGATGGAGTGCTCGTTCGCTATACCAATGATGAGACCTCTTTTGCCTTCCAGCAGCTTGGCTTTCACAGCAGGAATCATGGAGGATGACCTCTTTGTTTCGGCCTCGGCCACCTGCCCATGCAGGTACTCCTCGGCAATGCTGTTCAGATTGCGGAAGACCCGGCGCCTGTCCTTTGCATCAGTGACATGGCCGATTTGCCGACCGTTGACCTTCAGGTGGCCCTCGCCCCAGGGAGCGACATCCATTTGAAATTTATGCCGTCCGAGGGTTGCGACCCACTGCTGGACAGTTGCGCCTTTCCCGACCGGCAAGTCCTCATTCGCTTTCCAATCAAGCTTTCGTGAGGTCGCCTCGCTAACAGTCTTCTGCATGACGGTTAAGTCCTTAGCCGGCTCAGAGCGGCATTTCGGGAACATTTTTCGGGATCGCGAGCTCGGCCTCTGTAGCGGCCACCACCTGGTCGACTGAGACTCCAGGACCGGTCTCGAGGAGCGTCGCGCGGCCGTCTGGGAACCCGATCACGGCGAGCTCTGTCACCACGAGATCGACTGGGCGGCTGGATGTGAGGGGCAGCGTGCACTTCTTCATGATCTTCGGAGTCCCCTTCGCCGTGTGCACCATGGCGACAATGACGCGCTTGGCGCCGGAAACGAGGTCCATGGCGCCGCCCATTCCAGGCACGAGTTTCTTCGGTATCGTCCAGTTGGCGAGGTGTCCGGCCTGATCGACCTGCAGGCCGCCCAGAACCGTGAGATCGAGATGGCCGCCGCGAATGAGGCCGAAAGACATGGCGCTGTCGAAGGTGCTGGCCCCGGGCAGAGCCGTGACGGGGCGTCCGCCTGCATCGGTCAGCATTGGATGCGCCATGCCTTCCTCGGGCGGTGCGCCGGTACCGATCAGCCCATTCTCGGACTGGAAGAAGACATGCATTCCCTCCGGGACGTACTTTGCGACCAGGGTCGGGATTCCGATGCCGAGGTTCACGAGCATGCCCGGCGAAAACTCGCGGGCAGTCCGGCGGGCGATGATGGTCTGCGCGTCCATGGCAGCCTCACATGTTCGTGATCAGGTAATCGACGACGGGGGCAGGGGTCACGACATGATCGGGCGAGATGACGCCGACCGGAACGATGTGCTCGGCACAAACGACCACTTTGTCCGCGGCCATTGCCATCACCGGATTGAAGTTACGAGCGGTGAGGGCATAGCTGAGATTCCCGAGATAATCCGCGAGAAAGGCCTGCACGAGCGCGAAGTCCGCGCGCAGCGCCACTTCAACCAGATAGCTTTTCCCGTTCACCTGGATGCGTTGCTTGCCGTCCTCGACTGTTGTCCCGATCCCGGTTTGCGTCAGAACCCCGCCAAGCCCATATCCGCCGGCGCGGATGCGCTCGATGAGGGTCCCTTGTGGAACCAGCTCGACCTCCAATTCGCCGGCCGTCATCTGCCGCTGGGTTTCTGGATTGAGACCGATATGGCTGACAATCGCCTTGCGCAGCAACTTGGCGTCGACGAGCTTGCCGATGCCTCTGCGTGGAGCGGCGGTGTCGTTGGCGATCACGGTGAGGTCGCGCTTCTTTTGCCGCACGATCTCATCGACCACCCGTTCGGGCGTGCCGACGGCCATGAAACCACCGATCATCAAGCTCGCACCGTCCGGGATCATGGCAACCGATCGATCGAGTGAAAGAGTTTGCATGTGTCTGCTTTTCCGCGAGACCGGCTAGTCGCAAGCTCACGACAAAGTTAGCATAATCGTGGGAGTACATTGATTCAAATCAATGTCTCCTCCAGCGCGAATCCAGCCGTCGGGATGATCACTTATCATAAAGCATTCGTCACACCGACTCTAATGGCCGCATGATACCGGCCCTGATGAAGCGGGTGTCCCTCGGGCAGTTTGCGCAAGATCAATGCGGCGTTGTAAATTTGACGCTCAGAAGCAGTATGCTGGGATGCCCGGCGCCGGCAGCAGGAGCAAGAAACGCATGACCACGAAGCCCGAAGACGCATTGCCTTCCGCCAAGGATGTCATGCAAAAGATTGCGCTTGCCGAGGGCGAGAAAGCATCAGAAGAGGCGCGCCTGCGTGCCCAGGCGGAAGCTGAGAAGAAGGCATTGCTCGACCAGCTCAGCAGGCCGTCTGGCATCTCGGACGAGGAGGCAATTTCGCGCGCCATCCGCATCATCGAGCGCGCGGCCAGCAACGGCCTCACGGAGGTTCAGGTCCATCGGTTTCCTAATCAGATGTGCACGGACAAGGGGCGCGCCATCAACCAGCAGGAGCCAGGCTGGGAGAAAACGCTCACCGGCCTGCCAAAGGAGATCTATCAGTTGTGGGACAAGTACTTTCGCCCCCGTGGCTACAAGATGCGGGTGCAGATCGTCGATTTTCCCGGGGGCATGCCGGGCGATGTCGGCATGACCCTGAGCTGGAGCTGAACGACCACTGGAGGTCCCGCGATGAGCAAGAATGAAGTGGTGCCGTCGGGCGGAAGCGCTTTGCCGACCAACATGTCGATCTTCGGTCCGTTTGCGCCGGCCGTGGGTTACATCATCGATTCGATGCAGCGGACGGTGCTCTTCTGGGACGTCATGCGCCAGCGCGGCAATCAGTATCGCGAGCATCTCGCCCAAACCGCGCCGCATGTGCTCGATTACGACGTAGAGTTGATCATCGACGGGCGCATGCTGGATCGGCCGGTGAACTATGGTCTCGTCAGAGTCGTCCCGCCGGCAGGCATTCAGATCGATCCGCTGCGGCGGCCATTCGTCGTGGTCGATCCGCGGGCCGGGCACGGTCCCGGCATCGGCGGATTCAAGGCCGACAGTGAAATCGGCGTTGCCTTCAACGCCGGCCACCCCTGCTATTTCATCGGGTTCCTGCCGGACCCCATGCCCGGCCAGACTATCGAAGACATTGCGCGTGCCGAAGCAGTATTTCTCGAGAAGGTCATGGCGTTGCATCCCGAGGCCGAGGGCAAGCCCTGCGTGATCGGCAATTGCCAGGCCGGATGGGCGATAATGATGCTTGCGGCCGTCCGCCCGGAGCTGTTTGGCCCCCTGATCATCGCGGGCTCGCCGCTCTCCTACTGGGCGGGTGTGCGCGGCAAGAACCCGATGCGGTACAGCGGGGGCCTGTTGGGCGGCAGCTGGTTGACCGCCCTCGCAAGCGACCTCGGACACGGGAAGTTCGACGGCGCCTGGCTGGTGCAGAATTTCGAGAGCCAGAATCCCGCGAATACGCTGTGGACCAAGCAGTACAACCTCTATGCCAAGATCGATACCGAGGCCCCGCGCTACCTCGGTTTCGAGCGCTGGTGGGGAGGCCACGTCAATCTCAATGCCGAGGAGATCCAGTTCATCGTGGATGAGCTGTTCATCGGCAACAACCTCGCCGCGGGCAGGATACAAACCTCTGACGGCACCACCATCGACCTGCGCAACATCCGTTCCCCCATCGTGGTGTTCTGCTCGAAGGGCGACAACATCACGCCGCCGCAGCAGGCGCTGGGATGGATCCTCGATCTTTAC
>DASXIG010000090.1:0-2470 GCA_036498105.1 Xanthobacteraceae bacterium
GATGAAGCCCTCCGGATCGAACGCCACGTTGCCCACCCCAGGCGAATTCACTGGCTCGGTGACCTTCCACGGAATGCGCTTGAAGTCGCCGCTCCTGGGGTCGAGCCGCCAGATGTTGTGACCCCAGTTTTCCGTGCCCCACACGATGTCGTTGCGGTCCACGTAGATCCAGTGCGTGCCGGGCAGCACGCCGGGGCTCTCGCGCGGGATCTGGTATTCCTTCACCTCGCCGGTGCGCGGGTCGAGCCGGCCGATGAAGGAGCTGCGATGCGGGCTGTACCAGATGTTTCCCTGGGAATCCCCGTGCACGTCGTGCGTTGCAATCTCAAGCCGCGGGAGCTCGTATTCGGTGATCACCACCCGGGTCTGACGCCCTTGCGGGCGCGGCAAGGTGACGAACGGCGGGTCGCTCGAGCCGGGCCCGCGCACGGTCGCGAGCCATTTCACCAGCCGCGCCGTGTCCTCGTCATTGAAGCGCCCGCGCGGGCGCATATTGATGAGGGGTGAGCCCGCGCCCTTGGTCATGCGGTCGATGATGTGCGCCCAGCCCTGCTCGTCGTAGCGGTTGCGGAAGATCTGCTGATACGAGTGACACCAGTTGCAGTTGACGGTCAGGAGCTTCTTCTCGCCTCCGGTGCCGGAAAGGCTCGCGAGCCATTCCGATCCGGTCATCTGGGCCGCGATCTCGGGGGTGGGCGGCAGCAGCTCGCCGCTGATCATTCGGGTGAGCACGATGTCGTCGAGCTCACCGGCTCCTCTGATATCGACGTTCTCCTTCACGTACGGGCGGAACTCGCGCGGCTGTGCAATGCGCAAGGTGTAGGCCCCAGCGTCAAGCCTCGGAAATTCGTATCGGCCGTCCGCGTCGCTGAAAACCGTGGTGCGGATCCCCGTGCCGGGCGCGATCAGCTGGACCATGATGCCCTCGAGCAGGTCTCCTTTGCTCGTTTTCACCACGCCTCGCGCGCCGCCGAGCGCGACCCTGTTTTCGCTGCCGGCCGGCGCCGGCGGCGCAAGCGCGATCAGCAATAATGCCGGCAGCACGACGAAGAGCGTCCAAAGGCGCGGCACGCTCATCGCTCCGTAGGGGCGAGGCACTGCCTCGCCCGCCTTTCGCGCCGCGAGCAAGAGGGCGACGTAATGCATCGCTCCTACGAATTGGCGCGCGCACAATCTGATCACGATCGCCTCCCGATCAGCGCGTCCGGTAACGCGGGTTGGGTGGAGGACTGTTCGAGTCCCAGCAGCATTTCTCGCGGAGATAGCTGACGAGGTCGTCCAGATCCGCCTCGCGCAGGGTGAACTTGTAGGCGGCCATCCCGGGACCGCCGTTTCCGATCTTGTCCTTCACCGTCTGGTCGTTGACGGGCTCGCCTGAAATGAGCGCGGATCGCTGATAAAGCCCGGTAAGCTTTGGAATGTCCTTCGTGAACTCGTTATGACAGAACCAGCACTTGTAATAGAACAGCTCCTGCCCGCGGGCGACGCCGCTCGCAGCCGCCTTCTTGAACTCATAGATCTGCAGCGAGCGCTGGTATTCATCCCGTGGTGCCGTTTCCTGTGCGACTGCCGGCGCAAGCCAAAGGGCTGCGGCAAATACGGTAATTGCGGCGGCGCGACCTGGACCGTTCGAGCCCATGAACCCCTCGCGTTCGGCCGATCCCGCAGCAAGCGAGATCGAGCAGGATCGCCGAGCCGGATGTTACACCTCGATCGGGCGGGAGGTCGATTCACACAGGCGGTCGTGCATACTCTTGGGTTGACGCCAAATCCGGATTGATGCCGCATTCGGCGTTGAACCTTTTCCCGGATCACGGCGACTAACGGCTACTCAGGCGATTGAGACGGGGGCCCCCGCCCCGTCGGCTCGAGAAAGCCCCGCTCCCCCCGCGGGGCTTTCTTTTTCACGCGCCGCTCAATGCGGCTCCAGGATCATGCGCGCGAGCGCCATCCGCAGCACCTCGATGGCGCCCTCCGTGATCATCATGCTGCGTTGGTCGCGGAAGAAGCGCTCGATGGGCAGCTCCTTGGACAGCCCCATCCCGCCGTGAATCTGCATGCAGCGATCGGCCGCCCAGAACGAGCGCTCGTCCCCGAATATCTTCACCATGTACGCTTCCTTGCGGCAATCCTCGCCCCGATCGGACTTCCACGCGGCGTGATAGAGCATGAGGCGCAGCTTGTGCGCATCCATGTGCATGTCCACGATCGGCCACTGGATGCTCTGGCGTTGTGCCAGCGGCGCGCCGAACGTCTTGCGCTGATTGGCGTAAGCGGTCGCCAGCTCCAGGCAGCGTTCCATCACGCCGAGGCTGCGGGCGCCATGCCGGATGCGGCCATCGTTGATCCAGGATTGCGCGAGCCGGAAGCCCTCGCCTTCCCGGCCGATGAGGTTTCCGGCGGGCACCCGCACGTCCTGAAAGATGATCTCGCACGGCCTGTCGTCCACCATGAGGTCATAGGAGCCCGT
>DASXIG010000091.1:0-2169 GCA_036498105.1 Xanthobacteraceae bacterium
CTGCGAGACGTCGGCCGAACGCATGCGGGCGAATACCGTCCGCAGCGTGTCCTGCGGTCGGACCACGATCGCGGTTCCCTCCTTATAGGTACTGACCACGACGTCGCGCACCGTGCCGTGCCCATGAGGATGGGTCCAGCCCTCCTGCGCCAGGAACGTGGGATTGAACACCTTGGAAAGATATTTGGCGCCGGAATCACAGACCAAGGTCACGACGCGCTTGGGCTCGGATTGCGCGCGGGCATGGCGCAGGGCCGCGGCGAGCAGCGTGCCCGTGGAGGAGCCGGCAAGCACGCCTTCTCTCAGGAGGAGCTCGCGCGCGCGCGCAAAGCTCTCCGCATCGGGAATGGAATAGGCCTTGTGCACCAGCGAGAGATCCGCGTTCGGCGGAACGAAGTCCTCCCCGATGCCCTCGACGGCCCAGCTGCCCGCTTCCGTCATCCGGCCGGTCTCCACCAAGGGGGCGAGCACCGACCCTTGCGGATCGGCCAGGATCATTTCGGTGAGGGGCGAGGCCTGCCGCATCAAACGCCCGATGCCCGTCAAGGTCCCGCCGGAGCCCACCCCAACTACGATGGCATCCACCTGGCCTTCCATCTGGCGCAGAATTTCCGGACCGGTCGTTGTCTCGTGAGAGAGGGGATTCGCCGGATTGGCAAACTGGTTGATGAAGACCGCATTGGAAGTGCGCCGCGTAATGGCTTCTGCGAGGTCCTGATAGTAGTCCGGGTGTCCCTTGCCGACGTCCGAGCGCGTGATCACGACTTCAGCACCCATGGCCCTGGCATGCAGCACCTTTTCACGTGCCATCTTGTCGGGCACCACCAAGAGGGTGCGATAGCCCTTGCGGCCCCCGACCAAGGCCAGTCCGAGCCCGGTATTGCCGGCCGTCGCCTCCACGATGGTGCCGCCGGGCTTCAATCGCCCGTCTGCCTCGGCCGCTTCGATCATGCCCCGCGCCGGGCGGTCCTTGATCGAGCCGGATGGATTTGCGCTCTCGAGCTTGAGAAAGAGCCGGCAGGGGCCGCAATCGATGCGCGTGACCTCGATCAGAGGGGTCGAGCCGATGAGGTCGAGGACGGAGCTCATGCGCTGGTCCGCCGCGATGATTTTAGGCAAAAAATCAGATGTTTACACGACTTAGTGCAGCGCAACAGGATTGACTTTCCGCGCCTTGGCACTATGTTCCGCGCAACCGGTTCGACCGTACCATCGACCGTTCCTCCCCCGCGTAAGCCTGGACATAATCCTGCAATCCGGCGCGGCTAGGCTCTGGGAACGGTCCTGATTCTGAGGTTATATGCCCTTTTCCAAGCTCGGCCTATCCGACAAGGTTCTCGCCGCCGTGAAAGCGGCCGGCTATCCCGCCCCCACTCCCATTCAAGAGCAAGCAATTCCTCACGTTCTCGCGCGGCGCGACGTGCTGGGCATTGCGCAGACCGGCACCGGCAAGACCGCCGCCTTCACGTTGCCGATGCTCACCATCCTTGAGAACGGCCGCGCGCGCGCCAGAATGCCGCGCACGCTGATCCTGGAACCGACGCGCGAACTGGCTGCGCAGGTTCAGGAAAGCTTTGAGAAATATGGGGTCGGGCAGAAGCTCACCGTCGCGCTGCTGATCGGCGGCGTCTCGTTCGATGACCAGGATGCAAAACTCACCCGGGGCGTGGACGTGCTGATTGCCACGCCCGGCCGGCTGCTCGATCATTTCGAGCGCGGACGGCTCCTGCTCACCGGGGTCGAGCTTCTGGTGATCGACGAGGCCGATCGCATGCTCGACATGGGCTTCATCCCCGACATCGAGCGCATCTGCAAGCTTGTGCCGTTCACCCGCCAGACGCTTTTCTTTACCGCCACCATGCCGCCCGAGATCAGGCGGATCACCGAACAGTTCCTGCACAATCCGATCAAGGTCGAAGTCACGCGGCCGGCCACGACGGTCGCCACCACGACGCAGCTCCTGGTCAAGACCGGGCGCGAGCCGCACGAGAAGCGCGACACGTTGCGCTCGCTCATCCGCTCGGCCGACGGGCTCACCAACGCGATCATCTTCTGCAATCGCAAGCGCGAGGTCGCAGCCTTGCATCGCTCGCTGGTGCGGCATGGATTTTCGGCGATAGCGCTGCACGGCGACATGGATCAGGCCTCGCGCACGGCGGCGCTCGATCA
>DASXIG010000092.1:0-3151 GCA_036498105.1 Xanthobacteraceae bacterium
CGGCTATCTCTATGCCTTCATGGCCGAGCCGAAGCACCATAACCGCCGCGGGATCGTGCAGGGCGGCATGCTGATGACCTTTGCGGACCGCTCCATGGGAATGACCTGCTGGTACGCCAACGAGCGCCGGCCGCAGGCCACTATCCAGCTCGACGTGCATTTCGTCGACGCCGTTCAGATCGGCGAATTTGTTGAAGCCAGGTGCAGGGTGGTCCGGCGGACGCGCTCGCTTGTCTTCATGGGCGCCGAGCTCGTGGTCGGCGATCGGGTCGTGGCCACCGCCAATGGCGTGTGGAAGACGCTCGGCCAAAATCCGAGCGGCGCCCAGACGCAAATCGGCGCTGCCGATATGTGACAATTGGGAACCCGAACCCCGCAACTTGCATTTCCTCGCTGGGGCTGCCGGAGGGGAGAGTTTCATGCGCCTTTTTGCCCTCACAGCAGTCGCCATTGCGATCGTCGCCTTGGGCGCGGTCGCTGCCTTCGCAGCCGGCCACCCGGAGAGGCTCGCGAGCGTGCGGCAGCTCGCGCAGGCGGCAGAGACACCGCCGCAAGAGACCGGCAATCCCGCGCCGGAACCGGCAAGCCGTCCCGCGCCGGAACAGACGGGCACGCCCTCCCCTCCGGAAGCTGCGGCAACGCTGCTCGATGAGCAGGATGTCATGCCCGTGCTGGGCGTTCGGGTCCGCAGCAGCGCCGGAGAGGATATGGGCCGGGTGATCAACGTGATCGTGGACCGGACCGGGCAGGTGCGCGCCGCGGTCATCGACTTCGGAGGATTTCTGGGAGTCGGCAACCGCAAGGTCGTCGTCGATTGGAACGCCCTGCACTTTTCGACCGCCGCCAACAAGGACGATCGCATCAGCCTCGATCTGACACGCGACCAGGTAAAGGCGGCGCCCGAATACAAGGAGGGACGTCCCCTGGTCGTGCTCGGCACGGCGGAGGGCGCGCAGCCATCCGCGCCCGCGGAATAGGGTGGTGGTGAAGTCGGCGCCGCTAATGATGTGGCTCACGACCCCCGACCCCACCCCACAAGGTGGCGGGGAGCGCACCGAACCTGATCCCGTGCCCGCGAAGCCTTCCCAGCGCAGCCTGCGCGGCCTCGACTGGTTCGTCTTCTTCGTGTCGACCGTGCTGACCGGCTTCGGCCCCTTCGTCGCAGTCTATCTCACCTCCCAGCACTGGACCCAGCTCGACATCGGACTGGTGCTGAGCATCGGGGGGCTGGCATCCCTGCTCGGACAGATGCCGAGCGGAGCGCTTGTTGACGCCGCGCGCTCTGAACGGCTGGTCGCCGGGCTGGCCGTCGCGGCCACCGCTGCGAGCGCGCTGGCGCTCGGGCTGTGGCCCATTTACCCGATCGTGCAGGTGGCCTCGGTGGTACAGGCGCTGGCCGGCTGCGTGCTCGGTCCTGCCATTGCCGCGATCAGCCTCGGCCTGGTCGGCCACGACGGGCTTGGGGAACGGCTCGGCCGCAACGCACGCTTTGCCTCCTTGGGCACCGGGTTCGGCGCCGCCGCGATGGGCGCCAGCGGCTACCTCCTCGGGGATCGCGCGGTTTTCTTCGTCGCTGCGGCTTTCGTCCTTCCCGGGCTCTTCGCGCTCAGGCTCATAGAAGAGAAAGAGGTCGACCCGGAACGGGCCCATGGCGGCATCGAAGACGAACCGTGCCGGCACCATCACGCAGTCCCCGTGTTAAGCGTGATCCGCAACCGCGCGCTCCTGATCTTTGCCGCCTGCGTGCTGCTGTTTCAGCTCGCGAACGCGGCCATGCTCCCGCTGCTGGCGGGCATTCTCACCATGCGATCAAGCCAATGGGCGACGGCGCTCATCGCCGCGTGCATGATCGTCCCGCAGCTCATCGTCGCGCTGGTGTCGCCCTGGGTCGGGCGCAGCGCGCAACGCATAGGCCGACGGCCGCTGCTGCTGGTCGGCATGGCCGTCGTGTCGCTGCGGGGCATCCTGTTTGCGAGCCTGCACAATCCGTTCCTGTTGGTTGCCGTGCAACTGCTCGACGGGATTGCGGCAGCCGTGTTCACGGTGCTGACACCGTTCATCATTGCCGACATCACGCGCGGCACCGGACGCTTCAATCTTTCGCTGGGTATCGTCGGCACCGGCACGGGAATCGGCGCCTCGCTGAGCACTACCGCCGCCGGGTATTCCAGCGACCATTTCGGCAGCCCGGTCGCTTTCCTTGCTCTCGCCGCGTTTGGAGCTGCGGGCCTGCTGCTGGTCTGGGCGGCGATGCCGGAGACGCGGCCGCCGAAGCAGCCCTACGCGCGCAAGGCGTGAGCCGAACCCGTAGACCAGCCCCGATGTGATAAGAAGTTCTCCGGTTCCCCAGGGAGCAATCCCGCCATTGCCACGGCAACGCGGGGGCCGGTGCTTTTCCGGGAAAAATTCCCCAATGGATTTCGAGCTGCCCGAAGAGCTTCGGCTCCTGCAAGAGAACGTCCGGCGGTTTGTCGATCGCGAATTGATCCCGCTGGAACGCGACGTGGTCAATGACGTCGCCAAGCAGAAGGAGCTGCCGAAGCGGCTGCGCGGCAAGGCCGAGGCGCTCGGGCTCTGGCTGTTCGACGTGCCGGAGGAGTTCGGCGGGCTCGGCCTCGGCATGCTGGCCAAGGTGATCGTCTGGACCGAAGTCGGGCGCACGACCGCGCTGCCGTCGCGCAACGTCAATGTGTTCGGCCCTCCCGTGAGCCCGATCCTGTACCGGCTCGAAGGCGAGGCGCGGGAAAAATATCTGATGCCCGTGATCCGGGGTGAGAAGCAAAGCTGCTTCGCGCAGACCGAGGCGGATGCGGGCTCCGACCCTGCAGCGATGCGCACCACCGCGGTGCGCCATGGCGACCACTACGTGATCAATGGGGTGAAGCGCTTCATCACCGGGGCCGACGAGGCGAGCTTCGCCCAGGTGTTCGCGGTGACGGATCCGGGCAAGCGCGCCCGCGGCGGGATTTCCGCGCTTCTGGTCGACATGGACGCGCCCGGCGTGAAGGTCACGGGCTCCTATGACCTCATGGTGGACGACAGGCCGTGCGAGATCATCTTTCAGGACGTGCGGGTGCCCGCCGGAAACCTCATCGGCCGGGAAGGCGAGGGCTTCCGGCTCGCGCAATCCTGGATCAACGATGGCCGCATC
>DASXIG010000093.1:0-9161 GCA_036498105.1 Xanthobacteraceae bacterium
CCGAGCACGCCGGGGATATGCAGAAGCCCTGAGCGTCGTCTTGGCGCACGAGCTGGTGCGGCTGAACAGCGGTGTTGCTGTGAGCCGGCCGAGCGCCCGAGGCGGGCTCGCCGGGTGGCGCAAGCGGAAAGTCGCGGAGTACATCGAGGAGCATCTCTCCGATGATTTTTCGCTCTCCGAATTGGCAGGAACGGCCGGGTTGAGCCCGTTCCACTTTTCACGGGCATTCAAGGAATCTTTTGGGCTTCCGCCGCACCGTTATCTGAGCTCACGCCGGATCGACAAGGCCAAGGATCTTCTTGCGCAGCCCAGTCTGTCTGTGACCGAGATCGGCGCCCAGCTCGGCTTCAGCGAGACCAGCTCGTTCAGCACGGCCTTTCTCAGGCATACCGGAACCACGCCCACGGCCTACCGGCGCAGCATCGAGTGAAGGGGGCTCCGCCTATTCCGCTCTGACGCGGGTTGCTTCGAAAAGAAACCAGACCCGCCGCTCCGCCTCATCGATCCAGACTTCAAGCAGGCTCGCCGTGGCCACATCGCCCCCCTCGTCGCAAAGGGAGTGAGCTTCCCGCAAGTTGCCGACCAGCTGCTTGTTGTCCTCGCGCAGCTCGGCCAACATGTCGAGCGGCGTGACGAAAGGGGCGTCGTTATCGAGGAGGCGCTGCAAGCGCGCGATCTGGCCGATCGAGCGCAACGTCGTACCCCCGATCTTGCGGACACGCTCTGCGATCACGTCGGTGGTAGCGAAGATCTGATTCCCGTGCTCGTCCAGCAGAAGGTGATAGTCCCGGAAGTGCGGCCCCGACATGTGCCAATGGAAGTTCTTCGTCTTCAGGTATAACGCGAACATGTCGGCAAGAAGCACGTTCAGGGCGGCGGCGATGTCCGGCACCGCCATGGGGCCGAGGTCGGTCGGGGTGCGAAGCGCACCTATGCGCGAGGCGGCGGCGATCTGGGATTTCGTCACTTGAACCTCCTTGCTGCCGGTGATGAAACGGCGCCTTGATGGATTCAGAAGAATTGCAACCGCTACCTACGCCGATCATTCCCCCAGGTCTTGTTCGTCTTTGCGGAGTTTGCAGGTTCCTTGCCGCTGTTCGCGGGGACAGAATCGATCGCGGCGTAGATGCCGAGAAGCAGGAGGGAGCCCGCGATGATGTAGAATCGACCTTCGCTGTCGAGATTGCTCGCCCATCCCTGATATGCGGTCCACCAGTCAAGAAGCCTGTCCATCGATTTGCTCCGGTGTTTCGCGGGACCGTCAGATTTTACGTCCCGCCGGCTTGCCTGCGTCGGGCGCAATTTCCAAAAAGAGCGATGACGGCCCGCTCGCTGGCGGTGCTGTTCACACCGTCATGCCCTACCTATGCCGATCACTGCCCGACGTCTTGTCCGCATTTGCGGAGTTTGAAGATTCCTTGTTCCTGTTCGCAAGGAAGGGTTGTTGATGGCGTAGATGCCGAGGTGTTCGGGAGACCGTCAAAGCAGGAAAAATCGCGCAAGCCTCAACAGATCGCAGCAAGATCGAGAAAATGACAGCCGGTGCTCAACATATTTAACTTTGCGTCCTGGTTATCGTTCTCCTCCCCGAAACCAGGTTCCTCGCGGCCGTCCTTCCCCCGGGACGGCCGCACATTTTAAAGCAGAAGGCGATAAAGGGGCGCGGTTCCGGTCAGAGGCCCGCTGCGCGGTGTCATACAAGGACGCACATTTACGCCCTCCCGGAGAAGCATTTATGACACGGGCTGATATATTGCTCGCTGATCACTGATGCGGTTGAGCCGCGGCAACCACGGACTCGGTACATCTGGAAGGGATAACCGGATTGAAAAATGGCCCGCCTTGAGCAAATGACGGCTCCAGAGTTTGAGCAGATATTCGCGGACGACAATGCTTGCAAGGCGTATCTGGCAGCCAATCGCTGGCCGGACGAGGTCCGCTGCCCTCGCTGCGGCAATCTGAAAGTCTATCGGCTGCCCGACTTCACCTGGCAGTGCCAGGCTTGCAACCGGAAGGGCTACCGGTTCTCGGTCCTGGTCGGAACCGTCTTCGAGAACACGAAGATCCCGCTCAAGGCCTGGTTCCGCGCAATTCACCTCGTGCTGACTAAACCAGGCGTGAGCATCGTCGAGGTACACCGGACGGTCGGCCCCGGCACGTATCGCACAGCTTGGTTTGTGTGCCGGCGCATTCGCGCCGCGCTTGGTGATGACAGCTTCCGCAAACTGATCGGCGGCGTTGAAGTGAAGGATGGCGAGGAAAAGACGCTTTCCAGCTTTACATCGAAGGCGGTACCCGCAGAGCACCCACCCGGCTTGAGCAACACCCGCGAACTTTAGTTAGGCCGGCAGGGGCGAGTTAGAACCCGCCCCTGCGTCATGCAAAGCCGCACAGCGTCTGTGCGAAAGGGTAGCGCGTTTTGGGCCGTTGCCCCGGGGGCTCAGCGCCCGGTTGAGGTCGGCGGACGTTCCCCGCCCTCCGAGGGAGTGGGCGGATTGGTGGGGAGCGCTTGGGCCGTGGCGACGACGATGCTGGCAAGCAGCGCTGCGCCTGCGAGCAAAGTTGTGATGATCTTCATCGAATCCTCCATCGACGTTGGGTTTTGCGTACGTCTTCCGCCGGAGCATGGACTGCGACACCAGCGGCACTCGCAAGCACGCTGGAGCGCTCGCTCCCGCGTGCTTTCACGCAATAGACGTAGCGTGACCTGCGAGGATCGCTTTCGCTGGATTGCCGGGTTTTGCTCCGCCTTGCGCCGATCTTGCTCGAGCCGTCGTCCTTCAGGTGTCCGCGAGCAACTGTTACAATTCCAGGCTGAAGATTCCGCACGGATTCGAAGTCTTAGACCGAGGCCCTCACCTCCCCTCCCCCACCAGCTCCAACCACTCGTCCTCGCTTAGGACGGTGACGCCCGCGTCCCGCGCCTTCGCGAGCTTGGAGCCGGCGCCCGGGCCAGCCACGACATAGTCGGTCTTCTTGGAAACCGAGCCTGCCACCTTGGCGCCCAGGCGCTCGGCCATGGCCTTGGCCTCGTCGCGCGTCACCTTTTCCAACGCGCCGGTAAAAACGACAGTCTTGCCCGCCACCGCCGAATCGCTTGCGGGCCGCTCGGCGTCGATGATTTCGTCAAGTTCGGCGGTGAGCCGGTCGACGACGTCCCGGTTATGGCTCTCGCTGAAATAGGTCGCGATGGCCTCGATCACGGTCTCGCCGATCTGGTCGATGTTGTCCATTTCCGCCCGGGTCTCGGCATCACCCGAAGCTGCTGCGAGCGCGGCACCGTGAAACGACTCCCATGATCCGTAAGCGCGCGCAAGCGCGCGCGCGGTGGTCTCCCCCACGTGCCGCATGCCGAGCGCATAGATGAACCGCTCGAGCGAAATCCGGCGCCGCTGCCGGATCGCGTTGAACAAATTGCGCACCGAAACTTCACCAAAGCCCTCGCCCTCCTCCAGCCGGATCTTGGCGTTGCGCTTTTCCAGCGTGAAAATATCGGCCGGCTCGCGCACCCATCCCTGCTCGTAGAACAGCTCGATCTGCTTCTCGCCCAGGCCCTCGATATCGAAGGCGCGCCGCGAGGCGAAATGCTTCAGATGCTCGATGCGCTGGAACGGACAGGCAAGCTCGCCCGTGCAGTGCGAGCGCGCACCCTGTTGCCCGCCGGTGATCGCCTCACGCACGACCGGGGTCTTCAACAGGCACGGACAAGTCCTCGGAAAACGATAGGGCTTTGCTCCCCTCGGCTTGTCCTCGACCACACCGAGGACTTGTGGAATGACGTCGCCCGCGCGCTGGATGGTCACGGTGTCGCCCACCCGGACCCCGAGACGTTCGATCTCGTCTTCGTTGTGCAGGGTTGCGTTCGAGACTACCACCCCGCCGACGGTCACGGGCTCCAGCCGGGCAATGGGCGTAAGCGCACCAGTGCGGCCGACCTGAACATCGATCGCTTTCACGATGGTGGTAGCCTTCTCCGCCGGAAACTTGTGGGCCACGGCCCAGCGCGGATTGCGCGACACGAAACCGAGCCGTCGCTGCCAGTCGAGGCGATCGACCTTGTAGACCACGCCATCGATATCGTAGCCGAGCCTCGCGCGTCGCGTTTCCATGTCGCGATGGAAGGCAACCAGCTCCTCCACGCTGTGGCACACGCGCGTGAGCGGGTTGGTCCGGAACCCCGCGCGCTCGAACCATTTCAGGATGCCGGACTGCGTCTCCGCGGGAACGCGCGACATCTCGCCATAGGAGTAGGCGAAAAACCGCAGCGGGCGTGAGGCCGTGATCGCGGAATCGAGCTGCCGTAACGAGCCGGCCGCCGCGTTGCGCGGGTTGGCGAATATTTGTCTCCCCTCTGCCGCCTGACGTTCATTGAGCGCGGCAAAATCGGCATGGCTCATGTACACTTCGCCGCGGACCTCGCAGACCGCGGGGATATTCCCGCCCCCAAGCCGCTCGGGAACGTCCTTGATCGTCCCGACATTGGCGCTCACGTCTTCGCCTTCGAAGCCATCACCGCGGGTCGCGCCGGTCACAAATTGCGCATGCTCATAACGCAGCGTGCAGGAGAGGCCGTCGATCTTGGGCTCCGCAACGATCGCAATCTTCTCGTCTGGCGGCAGGCGCAGGAAACGGCGCACGCGCGCGATGAACTCGGCCACCTCGCCGTCTGAAAAAGCGTTGCCGAGCGAGAGCATCGGCGCCGCGTGGCGTAGTTTGGCAAATTTCTGTGCCGGGGGAGCGCCGATGCGGCGCGAAGGAGAGTCCGCCCGGGTCAGCTCGGGAAAGCGCTGCTCGATCGCCTCGTTGCGCCGCCGCAGCGCATCGTAGACGGCGTCGGAGATGGCTGGCGCGTCCTCCTGATAGTAGCGCTTGTCGTGCTCGCCGATCTCGGCTGCCAGGCGTTTCAGCTCAGCCTTGGCCTGCGCTTCGGTAAGCTTATCGACAGGGAGGGAGCTTGTATCAGCCACGTTGAAATTTGATCTCGATCTCCGTAGGGGAGGTTACCCTGCGCTTCGCTCCGCTGATCCGCCCTACCGACCCCGGCATGCAATCAGCCTGCCGTCTGGATCAAACGATCGGCGGCAGCGCGCGCCTCCGCCGTGATCTCCGCGCCCGCGAGCATGCGCGCAATCTCCTCGCGCCGATTGTCGGCGGCAAGCTCGCTCACGCGCGTGGCAACGCGTCTGCCTTTCTCGATGGCGCTCTTGCTGATGAGATAGTGACGGCCGGCACGCGCAGCCACCTGCGGCGCATGCGTCACCGCAATGACCTGCGCCCGGCGGGCGAGCCGCGCCAGACGCACTCCGATGGCATCGGCCACCGCGCCGCCCACGCCGGTGTCTACTTCGTCGAAGACCAGCGTAGGGGCCGAGCCGCGGTCGGCCAGCACGACCTTCAACGCCAAAAGGAAGCGGGCAAGCTCCCCGCCGGAAGCAACTTTCATCAGCGGGCCGGGCCTGCTGCCGGGATTGGTCTCGACCCAGAACTCGACCCGGTCCACTCCCTGCGGCCCAGCATCCTCCTGCTCGCTGGCGATCTGGACCGAGAACCGCGCGCGTTCCAGGCGCAACGGCTTGAGCTCGCGGCCAACAGACTGCTCCAGTGTTTCCGCAGACTCTTTGCGCGCGTTAGAGAGCGCGCTTGCCGCCTCGCGGTAGCGCGCGTCCGCCTCGCGGCCAGCTTGCTCTAGCACCGCGAGCCGCTCGGCGCCCGCATCTATGAGACGCAGATCGTCTGCATAGCGCGCGGCTGCCGCGCTGAGCTCGTCAACCGGAACGTTGTACTTGCGTGCCGCCGCGCGCAACGTGAAGAGCCGCTCCTCGATCCGTTCAAGCTCCTGCGGATCGTATTGCCCGGCGCGCAGTGCCGCTTCGAGATGACCGCGCGCCTCCTCCAGCGCCCGCAGCGCTGTATCCATGGCCTTCACCGCCGGCTCGATCAAGGCGGGAGCGGTCGCGTTGCGCCGCTCGAGCCGGCGCACCGCGGCCGACAGCATCGCCACCGGAGACCGTGGTCCGGCCACCGCGTCGTGGGCTTCACCAAGATCGCCGGCAATCTTCTCCGCCTGCATCATGCGCGCGCGCTTGTCCGCGAGCGCCGTTTCTTCGGAGGGCGCAGGCGCCAGCGCAATGAGCTCCTCGACCGCGTGGCGCAGCCAGTCCGCCTCGCGCTGCGCCCGCTCGACTTTGCTGCGATGGGACGCAAGCTCCTCGTTGCGCGCGCGGCACTCCTCCCACAGCCGCTCGACAGCGGCCACATCCGCTTCAAGCCCGCCGAAGGCGTCAAGCAGCCGGCGGTGGATGCCGACGTCGATGAGCGCGCGCTCGTCATGCTGGCCGTGGATCTCCACGAGCGCGGCGCCCAAAGCGCGCAGCGCCTGTGCGCTCACCGGCTGGTCGTTCACAAAGGCGCGGGTGCGTCCGTCAGCGAGCTGCACCCGCCGCAGGATCAGCTCGTCGTCGACCGCGATGGCGCTCGCGGCGAGCAGCTCACGCGCGGGATGCTGGGACGACAGCTCGAATGCGGCAACGACCTGGCCCTGCTCCATGCCGTGCCGCACCAGGGCGGCATCGCCGCGGGCGCCGAGGGCAAGCGCAAAGGCGTCGAGGAGGATGGTTTTTCCCGCCCCGGTCTCGCCGGTAAGCACGGCCAGGCCGGGCGCGAACTCGAGGTCCAAGCGCTCGATCAGAACAATGTCGCGAATGGAGAGCCGGGCCAGCATGATGCGGGCTCCTCATGGCAAACCGCGCCCGACCGGGCAAGCAATACAGGGCTCAGCTCAGCCTGAAGGCGCGGCTGATCCAGGAGCCGCGGTTCTCGGTGGGCTGCAGGCCCTTCGCCTGCATCAGGGCATAGGCATCCTTGTACCAGCGGCTGTCCGGAAAATTGTGGCCCAGCACCGCGGCCGAGGTCTGCGCCTCATCGACGATGCCCAACGCCATGTAGGCCTCGGTGAGCCGCAGGAGCGCCTCCTCGACATGACGCGTTCGCTGATATCGCGTCACCACCACCTTGAACCGATTGATGGCGCCGGTGTACTCGCGCCGATCGAGCTGCCAGCGACCGATTTCCATCTCTTTGCCCGCGAGCTGGTCGCGCGCCATCTCGATCTTGCGCTTGGCCGCAACGGCATATTCGGAATTGGGGTATTTCCGGGAGACCTCATCGAGGGCTTCGACCGCCTTCTCCGCGCGCGCCTGGTCGCGTGAGATTTCCGGGATCTGGTCGTAATAGGATGAGCCGATGAGAAACTGCGCGTACGCCGCATCCGGGCTCCCGGGATGCAGGGTCACGTACCTGCGGGCCGAGTTGACGCAGTCGTCGTACGCGCCGGCCTCGTAATAGGCGTAAGCCGACATGATCAGCGACTTGCGCGCCCATTCCGAATAGGGGTGCTGACGGTCAACCTCTTCGAACTTCTTCGCCGCTTCCTTGGGGTCTTTCTTCTGGTTCAGGAGATAGAGGCCCTCGTTGTAGAGCTTGTCCGCGGGCTCGTCGGGAGCCATCTGATCCTTGTCCCACAAGCTGCAAGCGGAGAGCGCCAGCCCCGCGACGAGAAGCAATGCGAGCGGTACGCATGCGCGTCCCTTACGCACGAGACTCCTGATGCTGACGCAACGCCAGTGCATGGATGTGGTGAGATGCCCCTCACAACGGGAAGCCGCTGCGGCCATATCCCGCTCGTCCCGGATAAACCCCTGCCCAGGCTAAGAATTAGGCGGACATTCCGCCCGGAATGTGGCAGGGAGGCCCGTACGATTCGGTCTAAGAAATCTCGGGCGCCAGCACGGCCACCGCGCGTCCGGCGAATTCAGCGCGACCGCGGATCGGCCGCGTGATCTCGGCCTCGGTCCATTCCCACGCGCTGCGGTCAGCCATAAGCGCGTTGAGCACCGCATTGTTAAGCTTGTGGCCCCCACGCACCGAGCGGTAGGTCGCCAACAGCGGTCCCCCCGCCAGAGCGAGATCGCCGACGGCATCGAGCATCTTGTGACGCACGAACTCGTCACGAAAGCGGGTGCCTTCCGGGTTGAGAATGCGGGTGTCCGTCACTACCAGCGTGTTATCGAGCGAAGCGCCGAGGGCGTACCCCGAATTCCACAGCGTGGTCACATCGCGCATGAAGCCGAACGTACGCGCACGTGCGAGCTCGCGGCGGAAGGTCTCGGGCTTTACATCGAGGGCGAGAACTTGGCGGCCAATGAGCGGATGATCGAATTGGATCTCCGCCTCTATGCGGAAGCCGCGCGGATTGGGAAGGATTTCCCCGAATGCGTCGCCGATGGCAACGCGCACGGGCTTGAGCACCCGGATGTACCATCGCGTCTGGTCAAGCCGCTCGAGGCCGACGAGATCGATCGCGGCCACGAACGGGGCGGCGCTGCCGTCCATGATCGGCGCCTCCGGGCCGTCGATCTCGACAATGGCGTTGTCCACACCCAATCCAGACAGCGCCGCCAAGACGTGCTCTGCGGTCGAGATGAGCGGCCCCGTGGCATCGCCCAGAACTGTGGCAAATTCGGTAGCAGTCACCGCTCCCATTTCGGCGGGAATTTCACGGTGGCCATTGCCATCGCTACCGGTCCGAATGAAGCGGAGCCCGGTACCCGCATCCGCGGGGTGCATGGTTAACGTTACTGGCAGGCCGGAATGCACGCCCGTACCATAAAGGACGGTATTGTCGCACAACGTCGTCTGCCAAGCAGCTTTCATGCACTTTCCCCCCGTTACTCGCGCCGGCGCTCCATGATCAGAACGCGACGCACACAACGAACGTCTAGGTCGTGCTCCTGCCATCGATAGGCTTGAACTTGTTTTTCCGGCAGGAACCCGGCCGCGCGATACCCCTGGGTGACCCCGTTTGCAGTGCAACCTTACCGTCGCTCAGCGCGAACGCCAATTCACGCTTTTTTACTAATTGTTACCACCGCGTGGCCGTAATCGCTTAACCAAATAAAGTACAGCAAATTCAGTGTCTTACTTGCTGTTCCAGCAAAGCACGATTGTAATGTCGGGTGTGTGCAAGTCGGTAACCCATTGCTCCGCCCCGACTTCTCGTCGAAAGGCGCATTCTCGCTCGGAGCGATCTCAAGTCGTTGCCGCGCATGATCCGACCTGACCACAGCGAGGCCTCCACCACCTCAACGTGTATCGGCAAGTTG